>NZ_JQLL01000001.1:1755000-2055000 GCF_000744185.1 Carnobacterium funditum DSM 5970
AAATTTGCCTTGATTACAACGTTTATAATCGCATTTGTAATCTATATTATCACTATGGTGTTTTCTGAAAGTATTATACAAATTTTTAACAGTGAAAATAATAGCCTTGTTGCGCAAATGGCAGATGTAGGACTAAAATTTTATTTTCTTGGATTCTTCTTTGCAGGTATAAACATTGTAACCACTATGATCTTGAGTGCTACAGAAAACATTAGAGAAGCACTATTTATCTCACTCTCACGAGGATTAATCATTATTGTTCCTGTAGTTCTAATGGCAAGTTATTTTTGGAATATGATAGGTGTATGGCTTGCATTTGTTATAACAGAATCGATTGTCACTGGAATAGGTATTTATTTAGAACAGTTGAGAAATAAGTCAATAATCAATCGAAAGAACTAAGACACCAAAGAGGCTTTAAACATTTTCACAAGAAGAAAAATAAAATTTTGTTCTAATAAGGTTCTAGATACACGAATTTATCTCATTTCATGTGTTCATGAGTCATAATGACCTTTTTCAAGTTTTAAATAAATATAAGATGTAGTATTGAATTATGAGATTAAGGATTAGATAAAAGAAACTACACAATCAAGGAAATAAATAATAGCTCAAAACCAACATACAAACAGTAGGTATGTCACACTTCTAGAAAAGAGGTTATTATTATGAAACTTGAAAGTTTATATGCGGTTATTATGACAGAGGAAGTAAAAAAAGTTGCTCTTTTCTATACAACTATTTTAAATTTTGAAATCATTTAGGAAGAAGATGGGTATATCAGCTTAATAAATAAACAAGGTGAACATACTTTTGAACTTGCAGTATTAGACTACCAACACAAAACGGTTCCTAAGGATTTTAGAAACAAAACTACAGGCTTAATTATTAATTTTAAAGTTGAGAATGCCACAGAATTATATAATAAGATACGATTAGATGATAACATAAAAATTGTGAAGACATTAAGAGATGAGGATTTTGGGCAAAGACACTTTATAATGAGTGATCCAATTGGAGTTCTTATTGACGTAATCGAAAATATCCCACCATCAAAAGCCTTTGCTGATATGTATAAAGAAGAGGTTTAAATGAAAAATAATGAACAGTCAGAATTAACCAAGTCTAAAATTCTAGCTACCGCTTTAAAAGAAGTTACTCAAAGGGATACGCACAAGTTTCCTTAGAAAAAATTGTAAAGCAATTGAAGTTGACTAGAGGGTCGTTGTACTACCATTTCAAAGGAAAAAAAGGTCTATTTCAGGCAGTAGTAGAAAACGTGCAAGAAAGTGTAGCAAGAGAAGTAGAAAAAGCAGCCATGCTAGAGTCTAATCCTTGGAAATCGCTTGTATCAGGGTCTAAGGCATTTATCAGAGTAATGTTGAGTGACGAAAATCAAAGAGTTTTGATAGTCGATGCACCAACCGCAATAGGCTTGAGACTTTGGGAAGAAATAGATGACACTTATTCCGGATCATATTTATATGATCATTTAAAAAGTATGTCTGCTATGGGTAAACTAACTAATCTTTCTGTTGAGGCGCTGACGTCCATGCTCTCTGGTGCAATGGATGAAGTTGTTATGTGGGTTGGAAAACGTGATAATAAAGAAACAGCAATAACTGAAGTTGGCGAAATTATCGAACAAATGATACTAGCGTTTAAAAGGGAGGTAGATTCATGTGGGAAAAAAATTAGTAAGCTATTATGATTTAAGTTATGCGACTGATATTGCAAATAAACTTAAATGTTCAGATAGTAAATTTGATGCAGAAATTTTTTTAGACTACTTAAATACAAATCTTGGAAGTGAAACCTTTCTTGCAAGACAAGATTTGTATGTAAATGCTTTTGAACTAGCACTTAATATTGAGTACAAAGATTATCTGGAATTGTTTAAATCCATTTGGGGTAGCGAACTTAAGAAAGAAACAGGTATGTTTACAGAGGGTTGGTGGCTTTGGCCAATAGGTCGCTTTGTTGAACGACATGCAAACGAAGACCCAATCGCTTCATATATTTTTATTAAAGAGTTTACAAAGAGACAGACGGGTGAATATGCTATAAGACCACTGCTGATACAACATACTGAATTAACTATGAAAACCATGTTAACATGGAGTACTGATCAAAACGTTCATGTAAGAAGATTAGCGAGTGAAGGGATAAGAATTCATTTACCATGGGCGCCAAAGACAGTAGCAGCACTCGACTATTTTGATATATACAAAACTATACTAACTAACCTCAAGAATGATACTTCAAAATTCATACAAAAAAGTGTAGGAAACAATTTAAATGATCTATACAAGGAAAATCAATCACTTGCAGATGAAATGATTAATTCTTGGAAAGAAGATGAACTTACAGCTGCTACTAAATGGATTATAAAACATGGACAAAGGCGATTGTAAGCAATCTAATTTGTTACAATAAAGAATATGGCTAAGTGGCTATAAAGAAATAAATTCAATAAAAAAGATTTTTGTATTTTGGTAAAAAACATCCTCTTATGAAATTGATATTCTTAAATTTTTAAAAGACTATGTTTTAGGAAAAAGCATAAAGAGATTCAGGCGCCTAGAGGTCGAAAAAGGGCGTTTTCTTAACTTTCTTCAAAAGGTTTCCCTATCAACGTTTGTAGGACACTTTTAAGGTGTTTTTTTGCCTGTCTTTTGTTTCTATGTTCACGACGAACCTTTTCAGACTAAAGGCGAAAAAAGGATCAGAGAGGACAGACGGTTTTTAGCCTCGCAGAAGACCACACTTTATGACGTAAAGTATAGAGGGTTGTACTTTACATCGAAGTTAGGCCGATATGAGACTTAAACCAGCAAGTGAAGACTGTCTTGAAAGATGGTCGCTTAGCGCTTACCAATAATTTAGCAGAGCGAGGTATAAAATCTCTCGTAATGGGAAGAAAAAATTGGCTTTTTGCGGCAACTACTGGAGGCGCACGTTCAAACGCTGCTATCTTAAGTATTCAAGAAACAGCAAAAGCAAACGGCTTGAATCCACGTAATTATTTTGAATACCTTCTAACACACCGACCAAATCAAAAAAATACACCCTTGGAGGCCTATTTACCATGGGCTCCAGAGGTGTAAGAAGAGTGTCGTTAAATAAAATAGATTTACTAATCCCGAGGATACTTCTAAGTATAGAGGTGTCTTTTTTAAAATTCTAGGTATCTTTCTATTGAGCGCTTACTTATAACAAGTGAAAAAGGAGAGGTAATCTATGTCGATTGTAAACCCTAGCCAAGCTAAAAAGTTTTTTATCAATTACTAAAAGACGTCAACAAAACCAATGAACCTATTTATATCTCAGGTAAAAATGAAGATAGCGAAGCTGTTATGGTTAGCAAAAAAGACTGGGATGCTATGGATGCTATTCAAGAAACTTTATACCTTCAATCTTCTGGATGAGCTGATGTGATCCAGCAGCGTAAACAAGAGAATGAGTTTATTTCATTGGGGGATATCGATTGGGATACTCTACAAAATGAGCAAGATCCGCTACGAAAGATCTAAAAAATTTAAAATCTGCTCTTTTAGATAAAAAATTCAAATAATTAATGGTTGTCTTACAAAAGAATTCTTTTCAAAACCATCCTCCGTATGAGAAATTTAAAAGATAAAGACTCGAGACGCTTAAATATTCAGCATCGAATTGTTTACGCTGTAGATAATGATGCAAAAGAAATCATTATCTGGTCAGCTTGGACACACTATGAAAGATAGAAAATTACTTTGAAAAAGGTGAGATTCTATCTTTTTATACTACAATAAGAAAACAAAAAAGAACCTTGTCATAAGGTTCCAAATACAAGATTCTATAGAATTTCATGTATTACAAATTGGGAAAAATCTTTAGTCATTTTTTCTATTTCTACCTGACCATTTTCTTTGAGTTTATCGTATCGGTTGAAGTCATTATTAAAAGCAACTACATCTGAATCAAGTGTATTTTCATCATAAGTCATCCTTTCGCTATTCTCTACCTGAAAGACATCAGCATAAAAATCCATTCCCTGGTAAACGTTTATATTAACTGACATAGCGGTTACTTCAGACATTCCTCTCACTCCCTTAACATGGATGTTTATTTGTATTCTTGGTCTCTTCCTACCATAAGTCTTCTTTGATAGCATCATCGGGTTAATTTAACTATTTGACCAGTAAAATGTTGACAGACCAGTTTTCTTTTTCAAGTTTTTTAATTTTGTTTTGAGAAATAAATTCGCTGCTTCCTTTACCTGGAAAAGCTTGATCTCCAAATTTCTCATATTCAGCAACCCAGCGATACAAAGTATTTTCATGAATATCAAGTGTGCATGATATAAAACGAATGGGTTGTCCTTCAATTAGAATTAAATCGACAGCTTGTCTTTTGAATTTTTTACTATAGGATTGTCGCTTCACAACAAGACCTCCAATTTTCTCTTAACTACGTGTCCACTTTAGTATAGCCTTTCCAATATACACACTATCTTTTCTGCCCAACTAAATGTAGCCTATCCAAAGATTTTCATTCAGATTTAGGGAAGAAATAGGAAAACATGAAGATAGATAATATATTAGAAGCATTTAATATAAAACGTTCCTTAAGTAGAAAAGAAAATTTCTGCGATAATACAGCAAGCGAAGCTATAAATAAGATTTTGAAGATAGCATCTATATATCAGAATAATTCTAAAAGAACTAGAATTGCAGCTAGCTGAATATAGTTACTAGTATAACTATATGAAGATTCATGGCTCTTTAGGATATATAACACCTATAGAATATAGAAATGTGATTCGTCTAAAAATGATAGCATAAATTATGTTTAAAAGATAAAAATTTGTTCGGCCATCATAAGTTAAGAATGTTATTTTTTATTCATATTATTACTCAGCATTTTTTATGATGCAAGCTGGTAGAACTCATATATGTACTTTTTCGGGAGATATGTTACAATGTATAAAATTGGAAAGAGGGGTATTATGGATAAAAAAAGAATTGTTATTTATACTATATTATTTTTAGCAACATTAGCAATAGCAACACAAGGATTTACTAATATCGGTTTGGATGGACTAATTGTTCCCTTAATTTTTACCTTTGTTTATTTTACGATAATCTTTATTATAGCAACAGTGATTAAGAACAATTCAATCGTCGATATTGGTTGGGGCATGGGTTTTGTTGTTGGAAGTTGGCTTACATTGATTGTGACTGAAAATCCCACGGTTTTATCATATGTTATTGTTGGCTTTATTAGTGTGTGGGGTCTTAGGTTATCATTACGTTTACTAAAAAGAAATTATGGGAAACCCGAAGATTTCAGATATGCACAGTGGCGTAAAGAGTGGGGTGATAAAGTAGTTGTCATTGCCTTTTTTAGAGTGTTTATGGTTCAAGGTATTATTAACTTTATCGTTGGGTCTGCAAGCTATTCAGTAATAAAATACAATGAATTTAATTTTAATTCAGCTTACCAGTATTTCGTTTACGTGGCATTATTTATTTCGCTAGTAGGACTATTCTTTGAAGTAGTTGGTGATGAACAATTAAGACAACACATTAATAAAGGATCACATACACTGCTACAATCAGGATTATGGTCAATCACACGTCATCCAAACTATTTTGGAGAGATTTTAATTTGGATTGGATTATATGCCAGTGGTATTACGTTGTTCTTTGCTGGTTCTGTAAGCCCAATTTATTATCTGTTTTTAATTATCTCACCTATTTTGATGACTACCGTATTAATCAAAGTATCAACTCCATTACTAGAGAAAAATATGGAGAAATATGATGCATGGGAAGAATATACAAAAAAAGTTCCAATGATTTTTCCTTGGGCTAAAAAATAATGTAGAATAGTTCATTGTTAAAAATACTTTATTAAATAAAATTCAAAAAGCTGTGTGTGAGGAATGAGTTATTTTATTCCTTACACACAGCTTTTTATAGTGAGCAATTTTTTGTGTTAAGAATAGGCTAACTAACTATTTTTTAAACTTATTCATTTGTCTCTTAACAAGATTAAAAAGAAATAATATCAATCCGCTAAATATAAATAAATAGCCTAAGGGAATAAGAAAAAAGAAGGGTTCATGTAAAAAACCGTTACTATCTATTTCTGATTTTGAGAATCCCTTTATTACAAATAATATCCCTCCAATAAGCATTAATAAAAAACTGATCATATTAAATCGAGTTTTCTTTACTTCAGTTCCATCTTTTACTAACTTGTCTGTCATTGTATCATCTCCTAAAATAAGTTGATTAAGGGGGGCATAGAATAGTTTAGCAACCGTAACAGCCATTTCTAAATCAGAAAAATTTCGACTGTTTTTCCAACTAGATATAGTTTGTCGAGAAACAGTTAATTTTTGGGCTAAGGGTTCTTGTGTTAATTGATTATCTGTTCGAATGTTCTTTATTTAATCATTAAATCCCAATACTTTTCGTTAAAATAGTGATTATTATAAGAAAGAATAAAAGAATAAAAGAATAAAAGTAAAAAACATCCTGATAAAAAATATACTTCCTAAATATTTATTGTACTTAAAGTTAATAATAAATATCGTACTTACAATTATAGCCGTAAATAAAAGATATGAGGGAATAAATATTTTCAGAAGATTTATATATTAACGACCAATAGGTTACATCGATGGTTTAAAACATTATTTTTCCATGTCTGATTTTCTAAGAAAATAATAACCTAAGATTAATAAAATATAGCCTATAACTATTTCTTGAGTGACTAATTCAACTATAGCTCCACTAAAAGTAAGAGCAGAAAAAAATTTAAAAAGGACAGACTTATTCAACTACATACCTCTCATTCTGATAGTTATCTTAGTATCTTTAAAAATATCAACAAGATAAAGAAACGTAATGGTTTATACAACAACATATACTACTAAAGATAAGAATTAGTAGTTTATAATTTCAATTTCATACCTGTTTAAAAGAAACTTGGAACTCAAACGTAAAAATGAAGTAAATAAAGATTAGTTAGAATAATATCATGAAATTTAGATTGTTGACTATCTTCTACTGAGACTTGATTTCGGATATTGCAACAATTTTTGTTTCTTCAAAAGTGACAATTACATAAATCTTGTTATTTTCATTATTGAGAATATGCCCATCTAGCAACATTCTTTTAGGTCCTAATTCTCCAATAATTCCTACTTCATTAATAATTACATCGACATCTTTATTTTCTTTAAAATAGTTTATTGCTTCTTTTTTTGTATTTTCTTCTGATTTAGGTAATTCTTCTTTACTAAGCAGATTCGTATAGGTAGTTGAAATATAGAGTACGAATGAAAAAGCAATAAATATTAAAACACCTCTAATGGAAACTAAATTTTTTTCATTATAGTGTCTCCTTTAGTAGATAGCTAAAATGAGTTTTTTTTATATTCCAAAATATCACCCGGTTGACAGTCTAAAACTTCACATATTTTTTCTAAAGTTGAAAACTTAGCAGCTTTTGCTTTTCCATTTTTTAAAATAGAGATATTTGCTATTGTAATTCCAACTTTCTCAGCTAATTCTGTCACACTCATTTTTCTTTTAGCTAACATTACATCTATGTTTACTATGATGGCCATCATTTAACACCTCAAATCGTTAAGTCGTTATCTTGTTTTATTTCACTAGCATTTCTAACTAAATGAGAAAGCATGGAAGTGAATACAGAAATAATTACTGAGAAAAATAAAATTATGACTAAGATGATTAAACTATTGATGGAATAAGTTTCAAATTTAAAAATAAAAAAAAGTGCACTAGTATATAAAATACCTTCAATCATTGATAAAAAACTTATTATCTTTAATCGTTCTGCATTTTTAGCGGTAAAAGCTTGATCAAAGCTAATATCTGTACATATAGACCAACCTAAAAATAGAGCGATAAAAAAAGGAACAGTCGTAACCCAAATGAATGCAACAAATGGAGTATAAAGTGTTTTAAGGTTTGCTGAACTTTGCATAAGAACTTTTCCAGTTTCAAGGCCAATATAAATATTAAAAAAAAGGACGAATAATCCACAAAAAATAATGATTAATTTTAACCATACTGATAGTTCTTTCTGCCTCATAAAAAATCCTCCTTAACTAATTAATAATAGATTAATTCAAAAAAAATGAAATGTCAATAAATATTTATTGTTTTACGATAAATATTTATTGTTATTTCATTTTTTTCGTAAATAATGTTAAAAAAATTATCTACTTATTAAATGAACTGAATAAGAATGGAGCGCTAATAAACTATTCAAGAAATAAATGTGCTTAACTAAAAAATCTTGAATTAACAAGGTTTTTGATACACTATATTTTTTACAACGACTAAAAAATAGTCAAATGGTTGTATCCACTTCTATAGATTCTTTGATGTTATCAAGATGAATCGGATAAAAGGATCTGATAATCCAACAAAATACCAAGAGTGAGGTGAAAAATTCAAAATATATACATGTATATTGATAAAAATAGTAGTAAAAAAGCAAGTTTTTTCCCGGGAATATCAATACTCTATTTTTGATATTACTCTTAAGATAGATTATAATAGGTTAAAGAAAAGAAAATCTGTCACATACTCGTTTCTAAATTGACCCACTGAGATTGGATTCTCAAACTGTATAAAAAACCAGCAATGTTTATATACACTATTCAACTCAAAGAGAGGGTGATTTTATGAATGATTTTGTTATACAAATCCATTGGTTTTATGTCATGGTAATGCTCGTAGGGGCTCTTTATTTTTATAGTCAAAGTAGAAATCCTAAAGGTGTTCCAAAATACGAATACATGATTGCAATTTTCATACCAGTATGGTCAGCACTAGCTTATTTTTCTATTGCTATAGGACAAGGATCTTTAGAGACGTCTGAAAGAACGGTCTATTTTGCAAGGTATTTAGATTGGGTATTTACAACACCCCTACTACTTGTAGCGTTGGCGCTTACAGCAATGTACTACACAAAAAAGAATATTTCTATTATCTTGTCTCTTGTATTTTTGGATGTAATCATGATAGTTTCTGGGCTGATAGCAAGTTTTTCAGAGAACGCTGTGAAATATATCTGGTATTCTATTGGAGTAGCCGCTTTAATCATCATTTTTTATATTGTGTGGGTACCTTTAATGAATATTGCAAAGGAAAGTGATTTAAAGCTCTACAATCACTATAAAAACGCAGCATTGTATTTATCTCTTTTCTGGATTGGCTATCCAACAGTGTGGTTACTTGGTCCCTCTGGGTTAGGGATAGTATCAGAATTTATAGATATTCTAGCTTTTATACTTTTACCTATTTTTTCTAAAGTGGGTTTCAGTGTCTTAGATCTCAAAGGTCTACGAAATCTTAAACAACAAAATAGTAAATAAAAATAAAAAAATAATGACACAATACTAAACAAAAAAACGAGTTAAAGAAGGGAACTTATTCTTTAGCTCGTTTTTATGGCGTGGATTGTAAGATTAAGCTATACAAATAAAAAAGCCATTCGTGATACACTCTAATTGTATTTCCAACCATAGAAAACAAGGAGTGATCACAAATGACCTATACCCATATTACCATGGATGAACTAGTGATGATAGAAGCTTATTACCATCGAGGTATTCCAGTTGCTAAAATAGCTGCTTACTTGAATCGTACTCGAACACCGATTAATAATGTTATCAGGTTCTTCAGAGCAGGACATACAGCTTTTGAGTATTACCTACGGTATAAGAAAAACAAGAAGCAGTGTGGACGCGAAAAAGTCGTTTTACCAGAAGAACAACATCTTTATATCAAGGAAAAAGTAGCTGAAGGCTGGACGCCTGATGTCATTATTGGCCGTAAAGAAATGACAATAGACTGTTCCGTACGAACACTTTATAGACAATTTAAAGAAAAAACATTCGATGAAGCTACCCTTCCAATGAAAGGGAAAAGAAAGCCTAACGGACATCAAGAACGTAGAGGTAGACAAGCTTATAAACGAAATATCTCTGAAAGAATAATAGATTATCCAACATTTAAAGAAGAATTTGGTCCTATCGAAGGAGATACCATCGTAGGTGTCCGCCACAAAAGTGCGGTCATTACTCTAGTAGAGATTTTATCGAAAGCTATCATTACCTTAAAGCCCAAAGGGCGTAAAGCCTGCGACATTGAGAGTGCTATGAATCAATGGTTCCAATCCATACCAAAAAAATTATTCAAATCAATTACTTTTGATTGCGGTAAGGAGTTCTCCAACTGGAAATCTTTGTGCAACCAGCATGATGTCGCTATCTACTTCGCTGACCCTGGAACGCCTTCACAACGAGCTTTAAACGAGAATTCTAATGGGCTTCTTCGAAAAGATGGATTGCCAAAAGAAATGGATTTCAACGAAGTTGATCAGGCTTTCGTATCGTCTGTTGCACACAAACGGAATATAATTCCAAGAAAGTCATTAAATTACCAAACACCGCTGGAAGTTTTTATGAGTTACATGGATGAAGATATTTTGTATAGCTTAATTTGACAAATCAGAATTTTAAAATATTTAATCTATTAGAAGTACTTTATTTGAAAGTTAAACTAACTTATTATATTCTATTACAATTTTCTTAATCAAATTATTATCTTTTAATTTTGTTACTTCTTCGATTACTTTCTCAATAGGTTTCTTTGCTAATAAATTAGCTAAATTGCAACTTTCTTCATCTTTATCGTCATGGTAAATTAATATTTTAGCTACTGTGTTAACCAAATAATCAATAGAAAGGTTTCTTTCATGTGCTTCTCTAATCGGACGAATAAATCGTTCATCATAGCCTAATTTTCTCATCGGTGTTCTTGCCACACGTGTAATATCATCTGAAATATATGGGTTCATAAAGCGAGACAATATTTTTTTAATATAAGCTTGGTGCTCAATTGCATCAAAACCCCATTTTTCAATCATCAATGCGCCTGTTTCACCTAATACTTGTTTGACTTGCTCTTTTACGGTCTCATCTTTTAAAGCACCATCTATCGTTGTGTGACCAGCGTACTTGCCAGTATAGGCTGTTGTTGCATGTCCTGTATTTACGGTAAATAATTTTCTTTCAATATAAGGTTCTAGTTCTTTTGCATAGTGAGCACCATCTAGTTTTAACTCTTTGTTTTTTAATACTTGCTCATCAATTACCCATTCTTTATAAGGTTCAACAGAAACAAAAAGTTTATCTTCATGTGTTTGAAGAGGAACTATACGATCGACAGCTGCATTAGGAAAACCAATATATGAATCAACATAATTGATATCTTCATCGGATAGATGTTTGATTACTTCATTTTTAAGGAAGTCACTTCCGCCAATCATATTTTCACAGGCTATCACATCTATCTTTTGAGTGGAATTAATTTCTTTCCGTTTTTGAATTCCCTTAGCTATTAATGGCGCAATAAATGGCAAAATATTTGGACCAATAGCTGTTGTAATGATTGATGCTTCTTTAAAAGCTTCTACTACTAATTCTGGATGCGTTCCATTATTAATACCTGAGACGTTTTTAACAAGAATTTGCTTTTTATTCTCTTCAGCTAATTCTATTGTATATTCTTTATATTGGTTCAATGCATTAATAATTTCTGCATTAACATCTACAAACGTAATGTCAAATCCATTTTCATACAAAACTTCTCCAATAAATCCTCTACCGATATTTCCTCCACCAAAATGAATAGCTCGCATATTATTCAACTCCTTTTAATGCTGTTAAGATTTCATCTTCTGTTGATGCATCTGCTAGTTTGACTACATTTTCTATTTCTGAACAGTAAATAGCTATATTTGAAAGAATCTCTAAATGTTCATCTCCTATACCAGCAATCCCAAAAACAACAGTTACTATTTTTTCGTCTTCTATTGTTCCAAAGTTTACTCCACCTGGAATTTGAACAACTGATAGACCTGATTTATTAATCATATCTTTTGAATTTTCAGTTCCATGTGGAATAGCAATAAAGTTACCCATATAAGTTGTTAAGTTTTCTTCACGTTGTAGCATTTCTTGGATGTAGCCTTCTTTAACATATCCAGCATCAACTAAAACTTTACCTGCTTTGCGAATAGCCTCTTGTTTACTTGAAGCAGTTTGGTTTATTAAAATATTTTCTTTTTTTAAAATTTCCACTTTTTTCTCCTCTTTCTTATAGCATTATTTTTTGTATTTCTCTAAGAATAAAATATTTAAATAATTGGTAATCATTTTTTTAGAGCCTGTATTAAATAGTTCTAAATTTAAATTACTTTCAACAATAGTAGAACTAATTAAACCAAGTATTTCTTGTTCAATTTCACTTAATGGATCTGGGCCTATCATCATCAATACTCTTTTCATTTCAATCGTTTTTTTATCAATTGAATCCATTACAAAAGAATTTGGACTATCATAAATAGCAAAGTATGGAACCGATATTCCTTTATCGATACAATGAAATAAAGCTAGATTTGTCTCAGGTAAACCGATAGGCGCTATATTCATACGTTCTATTAATTTTGATTTAACTTTTTCTGGATTTAAAAGAATTCCTTTACTTTCTAAATCAAAACAAATAGAAGATAATAACTCATTAATAGAGTCATAATGTTGCCACTCCTTTAGGTCAAATCTTTCTAACAACTGATTTACTATTACTATTTTTTCATAGAATTTATTGAATTCATGATCATTTAATGATGTGACTACTAAGTTTTTAACAGGATTTTTTTCTAGTTGTTTAATAGATTGTCTTATACTCCTAATTTCATCATCCATAAGTAACGGTGTAATAACTTTATATTCTGTTTCAAATCCTTTTAAGAAAATCGTAGACAATATTAAATCGTAGTCTCCTAATTTCAATTCTTCTAATTGAGAGATTCGAGCAGTGGTAATATCCGAAATTTCTGAAATATTCTTTTTCAATCGATTTTGTAGTATTTTTGCCATACCAATTCCACTAGAACAAATCACAAGAACGGATACATCTCTTCTAGATATTAATTTCTCATACGTAGATGCAAAATGAATGACTACATAGATAATTTCTTCAGGCAAAAAATCAATTCCTAAAAATATTTTTTTGAGATTTTTCTCAACTACAAGAGATAGTTGGTTGTACTGTGCATGAACTTTTTGTAATAGAGAACTTACGTTACTAGGCATTGGAGAAACTGATCGTCTTACTGCAGCAGAGATATGAGTCAATAAGTCCATATACAGGGTTTCATCTTGATTAAAATCCCATCCCATTTGTTTAGAAACACTACTAATTAGTTCATTGACCTTAAAACTTAAATTAGCATCATAGTCTTCAGAAAAAAATTCTTTTCGAATATGAACATTTAAACCTTCTAATTGTATAGCTAAGAAATAAATTTCTTCCAATTTTAGTTTTAGGTGTTCTTGTTTCTGTATCAGACGAAAAATTTCTTTAGAACTATTTAAACTTATCGGATCTTCAACTGTCTCTAGTAAAGCATCTACTTTTTCTAATTCTTTACTTTGTTTAATGCGCATAATAGAGAATGTTAACAATATAATTAACTTTTGAAACTGAGTATCTGTTACTCGTTTGAAAAACTCTTGGTTGAATTCTTTCAATACGCTATAAACATTTCCTAACACCTGTTTATCTAATAAGTTTAAAAATGGGTTTTCTCTTTCCGTCCACAAACTATCATCTTTTACTTTTGATAGACTTTCTAATACCTTAGTAAAATCGTATTCATTAATTTCGCTACTAATTAGCCCGCTAACGATTAGTCTAAGATTTCTTTCTTTTGCTATAGCCATAATCCCTTTTGCTTTTTTCCTTTGAATTTTAATCTTAAAATCTTTAAAAATATCTTCGATTGACAATAAATCTGATTGAATAGTTCCGATACTTACCTGAAAATCGATAGCTAGAGCTTCCATTTTTACTTCTTCTTCACTTAATAGTAGTTGAATGACTAATAGACTTTGGCGTTGTTGAACGGTTAATTCTTTTGATGATAAGTATAAGTCTTTTTGTAAATCTTGAAATGCAATAGCATGTCCAATCAATCGATAGCCTTTGTCCGGTTCCCGAACTAATTTGATTTGATAAGTAGCTAATAGGCTTTCTAAACTTGATACTTCTCGATAAATTGTACGATTACTAACATGAAGTGTTTCTGTTAAAAAGTCTAAAGTTACGCCATTTTTTTGTTCCAAAAGGAGTTCAATAATTTTTTTTTCTCTCTTAGAAATATTAATAGGTTATTTCCTCCTTTCAAATGAATAAAAATGAGTAAAAACAGTAGAAACACTCTACTGTTTTTACTATTATTCTTTATTCTTTATTCTTTATTCTTTTTTAAATTATTAATTATCTCATCATATTTAGGACTATTTAAAAAATTGCTTACTGATACTTGTACAGCTTGAGGTGTCTTTTGTTTTGCACGTGTGGTTAATTCTTCTTGTGTAATAACCAATAACCCCTCTTCATCTTTTAAATTATTGATAGCAGAATTCGTGACTGAAATATCTAAACCTGCGTCTTTCACTTTTTTCCTTAAGATCGATGCTCCCATTGCACTAGATCCCATACCAGCGTCACAAGCAAAAATTATTCTTTTAACTTCGACTTCTTGTACTTGATTTACACCATCTAATTTAGGGCTTGGATTGTTTGTTGAAGATGAAACTACGCTTGAGCCTTTTGACTCAGCTTTCATTTCTTTCATTTCTTTTTGTTTTACTTCAAGAGCTTCTTC
The DNA here is from genome assembly GCF_000744185.1 of Carnobacterium funditum DSM 5970. Taxonomy (NCBI): domain Bacteria; kingdom Bacillati; phylum Bacillota; class Bacilli; order Lactobacillales; family Carnobacteriaceae; genus Carnobacterium; species Carnobacterium funditum. Next base: position 1,769,767 of record NZ_JQLL01000001.1, read on the forward strand.
ATCTGTAGATTTATCTGATTTTAAAATAATCATTGCCACTAAGAATGAAACAGCTGCTGCAACTAAAACCCCTAAGATAACTCCTAAATAGCCACCTTTAGGTACTAATGCTAAAATTGCAATGATTGAACCAGGAGAAGCTGCGGCAACTAACCCTGAATTCATAATTACGTTCGTTAATGTTCCTGCTACCCCACCAGCAATAACTGATAAAAATAGAATTGGTTTCATTAAAACATATGGGAAATATATTTCATGTATCCCACCGATAAATTGAATTAATATAGCACCAGGTGCAGATGCTTTAGCAGCGCCTTTTCCAAATAATGAATAAGCTAATAGTAGTCCTAAACCAGGTCCTGGGTTAGCTTCTAACAAGAAGAGAATAGATTTTCCTGCTTCTGCAGCTTGTTCAATACCTAGTGGAGTTAAAATCCCGTGGTTAATTGCATTATTCAGGAATAATATTTTAGCTGGTTCAATGAATACGTTCGCTAAAGGTAAGAATCCTGCATCAACAATCCATGCCACACCATTTCCCATTGCTTGTGTAAGTATTGTTACGAATGGTCCTACTCCATAGAAAGCAGCAATTGCTAATAAAAACCCGATAATTCCACTTGAGAAGTTGTTAACCAACATTTCAAGTCCAGCTTTTATTTTGTCTTTAAACATATCGTCAAATTTTTTGATACAATAAGCTCCTAATGGACCTAACGCCATTGCTCCGATAAACATTGGTACTTCTGAACCAACAATAACACCTAGTGTTGCAACAGAACCTACAACTGCACCACGTTGTCCATAAACAGTGCTACCACCTGTATAGGCAATCAATAATGGTAATAGATAGGTTAACATTGGTCCAACCATTGTCGCTAAATCTGCATTAGGTAACCACCCATCCTCAATAAATAGAGCTGTTATAATTCCCCAAGCAATAAATGCTCCAATATTTGGCATAACCATTCCACTTAAATAGCTACCCATTCTTTGGATAAATGCCTTAGTTCCTTTTTTTCCATTACTAGTCTGTTCCAATATATTTCCTCCTCAAAAAATTATTTTTATTAGTGCTGTATATCTCTATAAATAACCTTAACTTGTTATGAATACGATTACAATATTTAGTACAGGCATTTTTGGCAGACTTACTAGTGACAGAAGCTAATTTAATGAAATTTTACCCTATCAAATTTGTTGAAAAGGAAGTACCATAAATATAGATAATTTACTTGCTGCATCTTTATCAATGATAACTGTTACATCATTGTGCTTTTGTAGAACACTAGCTGGTACATCTTTTGTTACAGAACCCTCAATCATATTCTTTATAGCATCTGATTTTTCTAAACCGTAAGCTATCAAAACAATTTTTTTACTTTTCATAATAGATCCAATTCCCATTGATAATGCTTGTGAAGGTACTTCTTCTATATTATCAAAATACTTTTTATTAGCATTTATAGTTGATTCTGTTAAATCAACAACTTGAGTTTCTACATCAAAGTTAGTACCTGGTTCATTGAATCCTATATGGCCATTTTGTCCTATACCTAATATTTGAATATCTATAGGATTTTTAGCTATAATCTCATTGTATTTTTCACATTCTTTATCTAAATCGCTTGCTTTACCATCTGGTAAATAATTTTCTTTAAAAGGTTTTGTATCGAATAATCTATCGTTCATAAAGTATGAATAACTTTGCTTGTCTTCTTTGCCTAATCCAACATATTCATCCAAGTTTACTGAAATTGAATTTGTAAAATCTACATTACTTTTGTTTAATTCTTGATATAATGTTTCTGGCGTACTACCTGTAGCAAGACCAAAAACTTTCGCTCCATCTTTAAGCCCCTGTTCTAGTATCTCAAAAGCTTTTTTTCCACCTTCACTATCATTAACTTAAATTCTTTATTATATTTAGCCATAAAAAACACACCCCAAATAGTTAGATTTTTCCTCTAACTTTTGGGGTGCAGTACAATAGAGCTTAGATACAATTTTTTTATTTCGTGGATTGTAAGATTAAGCTATACAAATAAAAAAGCCATTCGTGATACACTCTAATTGTATTTCCAACCATAGAAAACAAGGAGTGATCACAAATGACCTATACCCATATTACCATGGATGAACTAGTGATGATAGAAGCTTATTACCATCAAGGTATTCCAGTTGCTAAAATAGCTGCTTACTTGAATCGTACTCGAACACCGATTAATAATGTTATCAGGTTCTTCAGAGCAGGACATACAGCTTTCGAGTATTACCTACGGTATAAGAAAAACAAGAAGCAGTGTGGACGCGAAAAAGTTGTTTTACCAGAAGAACAACATCTTTATATCAAGGAAAAAGTAGCTGAAGGCTGGACGCCTGATGTCATTATTGGCCGTAAAGAAATGACAATAGACTGTTCCGTACGAACACTTTATAGACAATTTAAAGAAAAAACATTCGATGAAGCTACCCTTCCAATGAAAGGGAAAAGAAAGCCTACCGGACATCAAGAACGTAGAGGTAGACAAGCTTATAAACGAAATATCTCTGAAAGAATAATAGATTATCCAACATTTAAAGAAGAATTTGGTCCTATCGAAGGAGATACCATTGTAGGTGTCCGCCACAAAAGTGCGGTCATTACTCTAGTAGAGATTTTATCGAAAGCTATCATTACCTTAAAGCCCAAAGGGCGTAAAGCCTGCGACATTGAGAGTGCTATGAATCAATGGTTCCAATCCATACCAAAAAAATTATTCAAATCAATTACTTTTGATTGCGGTAAGGAGTTCTCCAACTGGAAATCTTTGTGCAACCAGCATGATGTCGCTATCTACTTCGCTGACCCTGGAACGCCTTCACAACGAGCTTTAAACGAGAATTCTAATGGGCTTCTTCGAAAAGATGGATTGCCAAAAGAAATGGATTTCAACGAAGTTGATCAGGCTTTCGTATCGTCTGTTGCACACAAACGGAATATAATTCCAAGAAAGTCATTAAATTACCAAACACCGCTGGAAGTTTTTATGAGTTACATGGATGAAGATATTTTGTATAGCTTAATTTGACAAATCAGATGGTATAAAAGCATACCAAACAAAAATACTGTAAAACATGAAAAGGATAGAAAGGATATAGGCTATCAGAAGCAAGAGGGAGGGGAATGCACTCTTTTTAAGGTTAATAAAAATAAAGTTCTTCACATGAACGGCTACAGATAATAAGCAGATGACTAATAAAAATAACTGAGCGATTCCAATAGGGCAATACCCAAAATCTATCGGAACAGCAAGATAAACAAAATAGGTTCCTAGAAACAAAAAATTTAGGGTAGCTAATATAAAGTAATTTTTTTTAATACTCAAACGAATAGATTCCTCCTTTTTAATCGTTTGATTCAGACTTCGACTCGTTCTTAGTTCGTTAAGTATACCTTAATGAAAAAAATAGTTGCCCGTTTCTACTCTATTTAACTCAACTATCCGCTTTAGTTGAATCTTTGAAGACTAGACGTAAAAATAAGACGATATTTGTAGAGACATGTTTGATTGTCCTAAAAAGCAATCCATTTATTGTAGACTTAAAGGCTCTACAACATAAGCTTGTTTCTCTCTAGTATGCCGTAATGTCCTTAGCCACATATAACAATTTATGTGTATGTAGAACTCACTAATCAAGCTGTAGAGAGACAAGCTGTAAGGCTTTATACTATAGGATCTGCAAGAACCACCAGTAAGAGGAATATAAGGAGGTAGACAAGGGGACTTAAATCAGAGTCAATCAATAGCTGCTATGTTGATGATAAATGATAGAAAAAGCCTTAGCGACAGTAAAGATAGTATATACTATACACGATATTATAACTAATGTTTTTTATGTTAAAAGAAATCAAAGATAGCTTAGAGAAAAATAGTAGAAAGAATAATAGAGATACATGGAAAAGGATTCTGCAAGCAAGACTATCAAGATGAAGGTTAGGTAACATCGAGGTCATGACTAATGCTAGTAGATCTGTCCTTCAGACATCGTGGAAAGGCTTCACACTTAATATTAATACAACAAAGCTATCAGTAGACAGATAGTTATTTATTTTAAAATTTCACAAAAAAATCTCATAGTGGAACTTTAAGGTTTGCCCATAGCAGATACTATCAAGTTTTAGGCTTGTAGAATATTTGGAATAATAATAGAAAGATAAAAAAAGAACCGTGTCTATGTACCGACCCCTAGAAGTTAGACCTAAAAAATCTAACTTTTGGGGGTTTTTCATATGGCAAAATATACATTTGAACTTAAACTAGAAATCATTCAAGCCTATTTACGTGGTGAAGGGGGATATGGAACACTAGCGACTAGGTTTGGGGTTTTACACGCATACCAGGTTCGTATGTGGGTTAATAGTTATAAACAGTTTGGCGAAGAAGGACTTATGAGAAAAAGGAAAAATAATTCTTATTCTATTCAATTCAAAACAAATGCGGTAGAATTATATTTAACTACAGAGATGTCCTACTTTGAATTAGCGAATTTCCTTGAAATCACTAATCCTTCTATTCTTACACGTTGGGTAAAGGAATATCGTCATTATGGTATTCAAAGGCTCTCTAAACAACAAGGGAGGCCACCGAAGGTGTCTGATAAAAAAGATAAAGTCATTATCTCTGAAAAGCTGCCTAATAAAGTAGAAACAACCCGAATCCAAGAACTTGAAAGACAAAACCGCGCTTTACAAATTGAGATTGCTTGTTTAAAAGAATTGAGGAGGTTGCGTCGCGAGGAAACTCGACTAGAAATGAAGTTATCTCAAGAATCATCCACAACCTCCGAAGAGACTTCCAATTAAAAGAAATTCTTGAGGTTCTTAAATTTCCAAAATCAACTTACATGTATTGGCAAAAGAGATTCAATCGGCCTAATAAGGATGAAGAAGATGAAAAATTATTACTTCAAATTCGTAAAGATCATAAGGATTATGGGTATCGTCGTGCACAAAAAGAGATGGAAAAGCGAGGACGCAAAGTAAATAAAAAGAAAGTTCAACGATTAATTAAAAAGCTAAAAATCCAAGTACACTCTTATACTCGTAAATCACGTAAGTATAGTTCGTATAAGGGGACTGTTGGTCGCATAGCGAAAAATAATATCCACCGCCGGTTCTATACTAATGTAGTTCATCAAAAAATCACAACGGATACGACTGAATTCAAATACTTTGAGACGGATAAAAACGGTGTTATCCGTCAGGGAAAGCTCTATTTAGACCCTTTCTTAGATATGTATAATAGTGAGATCATCTCTTATCGTATTTCAAAAAGACCTACTGCATTAGCAATAATGGGGGCTCTTGAAGAGGCTATCGAAGCTACAAGTAACTGCCATTATAGACGTACCTTTCATTCTGATCAAGGTTGGGCCTATCAAATGAAAAGCTACTCCTATAAATTAAAAGAACACAAAATTTTTCAAAGTATGTCCCGTAAGGGAAACTGTCTAGATAATTCACCAATCGAGAATTTTTTTGGAATACTCAAACAAGAAATTTATTATGGCGAAGTTTACCGCAGCTTTAATGAATTAAAACAAGCAATAGAAAGTTATATCGAGTATTACAATAACGAACGGATGAAGAGTAAATTAAACTGGATGAGCCCTATTCAATTTAGAGAACAACAAACTGTACTCCTTAATGATTACTCTGCTTGAGTGTCTCTAAGGTCACAGCTAATCTCTAAACAATAAAAAAGCAGTCTTTGTTTAAACCATTTTTAGAAATAATTATAGTGTAAAGGTAAAAGAGCACAAAAAAAGGAGTAGAATTAACTACTCCGTTAAAAGTCTAACTATTTGGGGTCACTACACTAGTAAGGTTCTTTTTTTATCTGATTTCTTATGTTGTTATTAAGTTTATAAAATAGATGCTTAATAATCTTAGTAGCAAATGTCCGAAGCTCAAGAAATTAGCAATGACAGTTTATTTCACTGCCTCATTGTTCAACGGATTCTTCTTGATCTGTCAGACTAGCTACAGACAAGTTCAATAGACGCGTACGTTCAATATTATTTGCAGTCAAACGATACTGACCATACTTAATTTTATTCTGCTCTCTAGGACGTGGAATAGTCCCCTGTTGTGTAATGAAATAACCAGTAATTGAATCGACATCATTCGATTTAATCTTTGTTTTAAAGTATTCATTAAATTTTGACAACGGAGTAGATCCATTTACCAAATAGTAATTATCTGTAAGTTTCCCGATTAAGTTATAGGTTTCATCATAGTCATCGTCTATATCTTCAACTAGATGACTATCGAATGGATTACTTGCAAAAATATATTGAGCAAATGAAAGAAGCCGTTATAGGTGATGTAGATTTAATGGGTTATACTAGTTGGGGAGCTATTAATTTAGTAAGTACCTCTACTTCTGAAATGTCTAAACAGTATGGATATAGCTGCGTTCATCAAGATGACGAAGGAAATGGCACTAACCCAATTTATTTATAGTATTAACAAAATTTTGAAAGGTAAATTTAAATCAAGAAACTAAAGTACCCAAAAATTATTTGAAAAAAAATATGGAGGAGAAAAAAATGGGATTTAAACAAGGATTTTTATGGGGTGGAGCTACTGCTGCTAATCAAGTTGAAGGGGGCTATGATGAAGCTGGACGTGGTTTAGCAAATGTAGATGTAGTTCCTATAGGAGTTGATCGGTTTCCAATCATAGCTGGACAAATGAAACACTTCGATTTTGATGATCAACATTTCTATCCAGCTAAAAAAGCCATTGGTATGTATCATCGTTATAAAGAAGATATCGCATTATTTGCTGAAATGGGTTTTACAACCTATCGTTTATCTATTGCGTGGAGTCGTATTTTTCCAATGGGAGACGAGAAAGAACCAAATGAAGAAGGGTTACAATTTTATGAAGACTTATTCAAAGAGTGTCATAAATATGGAATTGAACCTTTAGTTACCATTACACATTTTGACTGTCCAATGTACCTAGTTGGAAAATATGGGGCATGGCGTAGTCGTGAAATGATCGGTTTCTATGAAAATCTTTGTACTATTATTTTCCGTCGTTATAAAGGACTAGTGAAATATTGGTTAACGTTTAACGAAATTAATATGATTCTGCATGCACCTTTTATGGGAGCGGGATTGTATTTTGAAGAAGGGGAAAACGAAGAGCAAGTAAAATACCAAGCAGCTCACCATGAACTAATAGCGAGTGCTATGGCTACTCGTATTGCTCATGAAGTGGATCCAGAAAATCGAGTAGGTTGTATGTTGGCTGCAGGACAATACTACCCTTATTCATGTAGACCCGAAGATATTTTCAAAGCACTAGAAGCTGACCGTGAGAATTATTTCTTTATTGATGTTCAATCACGTGGCGAATATCCGGCATATGCTTTGAAAAAATTAGAACGTGAAGGTGTTTCAATTAAAATGGAAGAGGGAGATTTAGAGTTGTTGAAAGAAAACACAGTAGATTTCATCTCTTTTTCCTATTATTCTTCACGTGTTGCTTCAACTGATCCCAAGATAAATAAAACAACAGCTGGAAATATTTTTGCTTCTGTAAAAAACCCTTATTTAAAAGAAAGTGAATGGGGATGGCAAATTGATCCATTGGGACTAAGAATTACGATGAATTCACTGTATGATCGTTATCAAAAACCCCTTTTCATTGTTGAAAATGGACTTGGAGCCATTGATGAACCAGATGAGAGTGGGTATGTAGTTGACGATTACCGTATTGAGTATTTAGCAGCTCATTTAAAAGCAATGAAAGATGCCGTTGATTTAGACGGAGTTGATTTAATGGGTTATACGAGTTGGGGTTGTATTGATTTGGTTAGTGCTGGGACAGGAGAAATGAAAAAACGTTACGGCTTTATCTATGTAGATCGTGATAATGGAGGAAATGGAACATTAGCTCGTTCTAAGAAAAAGTCCTTTAACTGGTATAAAAAAGTAATCGAAACAAATGGAGAAGACTTAACTAATAAATAAGTTAAGAGGTTGGGATAAAAAAATTCAATCTCTTTAATATTTTTAAAAAAATAATTGCAATCTCTTCTGATTAGAGTGTACCAATAAAAAATATTTAGAGAGAATGGCTTTCACTATGTTTATAGTGTAGATGATAAGTGTCGATTAAATAGCTCATGAAGGGCTGCGTACTTTATAAAATGAAGTCTGGAAAATGGAGTTTATTACTATAAATCTACTACCTGTGATAAAGTGGAAATAATAAAATAATAATTGGAGAGAGAACGATGACTAACTTAATAAGCAAGAAATTTACATATATATCCAGAGATAAAACTGAAATAATGGTATACAACTGGATGCCAGTTGGTCAAGAACCAAGAGGAGTTGTTCAAATTTCTCATGGTATGGCTGAAACGGCAGTTAGATACGAGAGATTTGCTAAAGTATTAAATAAAAAAGGGTTTATCGTTTATGCTAACGATCACAGAGGCCATGGTAAAACAGCTGCAAATATAGATGAGCTAGGCTACCTTGGAGATAAGGATGGATTCGAGTTACTAATAGAAGATATAGCTAAATTATCAGACATCATAAAAAAAGAAAATCCAGATTTGCCAATTTACTTATTTAGCCACAGCATGGGTTCATTTGCTGTTCAACGCTATATTATGGAGTACAAGGATAAAATCGATGGCCTTATCTTATCTGGTTCTAACGGGGAACAAGGTTTAAGCTTAAAAGCAGGAAAATGGATAGTAAAGTTAGCAATGATGATCAAAGGTAGGAAGACTAAATCCAAATTTATAGACTCTTTAATTTTTGGTGGTTTCAATAAGAAGTTCTATCCAAAGACAACTGGATCTGAGTGGTTAACAAGAGATGCAGATGAATTAGATAAGTATGTGCAAGACCCGTATTGTGGCAATCTATTTCCTATAAGTTTCTACGATGAGTTAATAGAGAACTTGGAATATATTGAGGATAAAGATAACGTTAAAAAGATACCAAAAAATTTGCCAATATTTATTATATCAGGAGCACAAGATCCAGTTGGTGATTTTGGTAAAGGAGTAAAAAAACTCTATAAGAGATATGAAAAATGTGGGGTTAAAGATTTAGAGATAAAAATGTATGAAGGAGCCAGGCATGAGCTTTTGAATGAAACAAATAGGGATGAAGTAATGGGGGATGTTGTCGAGTGGTTAGAAAAGAGAGTAGGATAAAAAAGGAAAAGGTTTAATGCAACCAACTGTTCTCGATTTTTATCTAACCTGAAAAAATCATATTTGGATTACCTTATGCTTTTAAACTACAAAGACAGCAAGCTAATAAAGTTCAATTAAATAGCGTGTACTTACCTTTATTGAGATTCATAAACCTACGTAAAAGTTCTAGTACAATTGTTTACTAATTCGAAAAAATTCAAAAAACTCATTCTAAAATAGTTAAGACTCAATATTTTTACTGGTTTCATTTGCTCATTCATTTTGAAATTGTATTGTTGTACTTCTAATTTCATCCCAAGCTTCACTCTACGTGCTTTATCTGAAGCTAAATCTGTTTGAACTTCCTTTTGTATCGAATATATCCGACACAAAATTTAGATGTATGATAATGATGGAGATGGAATGGTTGGAGAATAAGAAACTAGATCAAAAAAACAAACTAGTTTTTTTGATCTAGTTTGTTTTTTTTACGATACAGATAGACGATTAGGGGAACTCGATTATCGAGCCCCTCCGCCACCACCACCACCGGCACCTGCTCCACCACCAACAGAGGTTGACCCACCTATTCCGGATGCTGCAGATGAAGCACTTGAGTGAAATCCTCCACTTTCTAACCCAGTGGACCAGTCTTTTCTAAATCCTGTCATCCCATTCCAATACAAGGGATAATAGATAAAGTTATTCTCTCCAGAAACATTATTCAAATTCGGAATGAATCCTTTGAATTCCTTCGTTATTTCTTCACTCCTAAAGTATAAGATATTCCAGAATAAAAGTTCTCTAAACGTTAATAGATTGGTGTTACCAGTAAAGTCTTCTAATTTAGTCTGTTCTAAATAATGATCAAATTGAACAAAACGTTCAAATAATTTATCCCCTTCAGGACTAGCAATAGCTACCTCATGTTTCATCCCCCATACTTTAATTTCAGTAAATGAAATGAGTCCTTCTTTTTCTAGATACTCTTTTGAGTAATCAATCAAATAATCTGCTAACTTTTCTACTTCCTTAGCGTGTTTTTTCGCCCATTGTGTCATTTTTTTGTCTTCAATGAAACCATGACGGTTTGAAGCATCCAATAGCATGAACCACAACCCATTTTCATAAGTTTCCCCAGAGCTCATTTCTAAGTGACCAATATAATCAGCGAATGATTGAGGATATCGAGCACGCTCCTCCTCAAAATGACAGATTTCTATTTCCGCATCAAAAGTACTACCAAACAAAGATTTTTTTTCAGTTGTATGGATGATGATTCGTTCTTGTGCAGACCATTCCAGTAAATAAGCTGAGAAGTAATCCTCAAAATATCCTTTTTGAATATCTTGCAATAAATAAGCAAGTCCTGCAAAATCTTTTCCTTGATAAGGAATTTCTTTTAATAAAACCTCTTTGTTATCCTTTATCCTCTGTGCTCCTGAACGCATTTGCCCAGCATCCTTTTTAGCTTTTTTCATTTTATTATAATAGGTGAGGCCTAAAATAGCTCCTCCTCCACCAGTAACTGCTAGTAGAGATGCAATAATAATAATGGCCGTATTAGAAGAAGCCTCTTCATTATAAGCTGAACCATCCATTGCCATATCTAACTGTTCTTCTAAAGTCAGATCTAAATTAACTTGTGTATTAAACTGTTCTTGTGGAAACTGAAGCAATACCGTCACATCTTTACTGCTATCGATTTCTTCTTCCGTTCTCCAGACAACTGTTTCACCTTCTAATTGAAGCTCTCCTGCAAAACCAAAACCCCAAAAGCGGATATCTTTTTCTGTGAAGGGTTCAAACCCAGTAATTTTGACAGTTAAATTTTCTGCTGGAATAGCAGAAAAAGTATCAAAATTCCATAACAATGCTTGTCCATCCTCTAATTCGCGAACTAAATTTGATAAGGTATAAGAGACTACATATTCATTTTCTCCATATTCACCGATGCCCCAAATGAGTTCCAATCCGCTATCTGTTTTAACTATGCCATAACGGTTAGCTTTTTCCGCTAATGAAGCATCTCCGTTCCATAACGCTACCTCTTGAAAACCAGTTACTGAAAAATCAAGCAATTCTGAATCCTGCAGATCATCCAACACAATATATAATTCGGTCCCTTCATCCATATTCATTTTTCTATGTTCTGTGACAATGCCAGAGCCATCTTCTTGTAACTCAACGTCAATAGTTATATCGGATAGCTTATTTTCCGCAAAAACCGTTTCACCAAAAGCCATACTAAACAGAAAAAATACTCCAATAATTAACGTTCTTTTTAGTGTTTTATTCATCCTTTTATCCTCTTTTTCTTTTAATTATCTAACAAATTGTTACAATCCAGCCTGCTAATCTAACTAGTATAATGATAACCCGCTACTTTAGTTCAGCTTTTCTTTCTATTTTAGTTAACAGTGACTCAGTCTCTCTCAGTGTTATCTTTCTAGATAAGGAGCTTTGAGATATACCAGCAATTCGGATAATATTTTCAACTGAATAATGTCCTGAGTCATATAAGTGTAAAGCATCTTTTACCTTTTGCTTGTCTATTATTGGTCAGGCAAGTTCTATACCACGTGGTTTAGCCGACGCTAAATCTTTATGGACTCGCTGAAGTGCTAAGTCTCGTTTTAACTGAGCAATCACAGCCATCATCTGAAACATAGCTTGCCCAGTAGGTGTAGAGATATCTAAATTCTTCTTTAACAACGAAATAACTTCTACGCTTGGTTCTTTAAATTCTTCAACCGTAGAAAGACTAGCTAACATCTTTCTACCCAAATGACTAATGGATTCAATGATGGCAGTTCACCTAATCTAAGGCAATTAAATGAGGGGCCTAGTCAGGCATATTTATTCTGTATACCTGTGAATTTCTCTTGAATAAGTTTATTATATCAGACTAGTTCTTCTATTGTATATGTAGATCAATCTGTTTACTTTTTAGTCTAACAGGAACAGTCTTATAGATAATGGTATTTAGGAATGATTAAGGAGAACGCTTTTTTTTAACTATAGAAAGGTGATTCTATAAAATTTTTTTGCTGTTTTATTTTCTGCAAAAAAAGATTCACAAAAACATTTAATTTTGGGAACGGTTACAAATAGTTAATTAAAAAAATATTTGAGAAGGCAATACAGGATACTAGTGATGTATGGATAGCTAGCACATAAGACATTATGCTGTAAAAGGTGTTTCCAAAAAATACAATGCCAAGAGTATATTTTACTGAGGTTACCAAAAATTAAATCCGATATAAGTTTGGCGAAATGTTGACTATGAACGATATAATTTCAGAGATAGAATATAAAAATAGTAGTACTGCTGATTAACTGCTAATAAGAAAGTCATACTAGGGATATACAGATGAAAATAATACATATCAAAAAGAACATACGAGTGTATTCTAGAATTTCAAAGTAAGTAATAAATTTTTAAAATTATCTAGCCAAGTATCAGGCAATATAAAATTGGAACAAGCATATCTGAATATTCCAAATATGCTTGTTGCAATGTATCAAGTTAATTTCTTTCTCTAGCCAAAGCTAGCCAACCAATAAGTTCATTAACACGGTCTAAACTGGGTGATTTTGCCTAGCCCCTAAAAAAAGGAGGAATAAGCAAATTATCTTAAAAGTTGTCTACGAAATATCGGAGAAAATTCTTGCTGTTCTGTTTGTGGTAAATACCAATTAGCTAAGAGGCTTTTAATTTTTCTTGGTATTCAAATGAAACTTTTTTAGTTTTTGCATATTTTGCAAGACCTTAGTTCCTTTTTTCTAATCAATTTTTTCTTTGCACATATTTACGAAGTACCTATGAACTTCTAAGTTATCAGTCATTTCCGGGTGGAAAGACGTGGCAAACATATTATTTTGCCTTGCTGCTACAATTTTATCATCAACAGTACAAATTATGTTAACATCCTCAAAAACTTCTGTAATTAATGGCGCTCTAATAAAAATTAACGGTATAGGATCACTTGAGATCTCATTGATTATAATATTCTTTTTAAAACTATTAACTTGACTTCCGTAAGCATTTCTTTTTACTTTTATGTCCATAACTTTAAGATGACCCTGAGAAGATTCCTCATTATATTTAGCAAGTAGTATCATACCGGCACAAGTTCCCCAAACAGGAAATCCTGAAATAATTTTTTCTCTTAAAATCGCAAGCATTTTTCTTTCTCTTAAAATGTTCCCTATTGTTGTACTCTCACCACCGGGTAAAATTATCCCCTGTAAATCGTTCATATCTTCAAGTTTTTTAATCTCTACGCCTTCATGTCCAAGCTTATTAATGTGGTCTATATGTTCTGCTACACCGCCTTGAAGTGATAAAACTCCAATTCTCAATTTTTACCAGCCTCTCTCTGCAAACTTTTCTTTAATTTCACCTATTTCTAGACCGCTCATTGATTTTCCAAGGTTTTCTGAAACTTCAGCTATAACTTTCGGGTCATTGTAGTATGCAGTTGCTAAAACTATAGCTTTTGCGACCGCCTCTGGGTTTTCAGCTTTAAATATTGCTGAACCCACAAAAACTCCTTCTGCTCCAAGTTGCATCATTAAGGCAGCATCTGCTGGCGTCGCAATTCCACCTGCAGCAAAATTCACTACTGGAAGTTTACCGTTTTCCCATACATATTGAATTAAATCAATTGGTGCTCCCATATCTTTAGCAATTGTCATTAACTCTTCTTTTGGAGCATTTTTCACTTTTCTAACATCATCCATTATACATCTCATGTGCCTAACAGCTTCTACTACATTTCCTGTACCTGCTTCACCTTTTGTTCTTATCATAGAGGCGCCCTCTCCAATCCTTCTTAGTGCCTCTCCTAAATTTCTCGCTCCACAAACATAAGGAACCTTAAAATCCCACTTATTTATGTGGTATTGTTCATCTGCTGGAGTTAAAACTTCACTTTCATCTATAAAATCTACCCCTATTTCCTGCAGAATTTGTGCTTCAACAAAATGTCCAATCCTACCTTTAGCCATTACCGGAATAGTTACAGCCGCCATTATTTCTTTAATCATTTGAGGGTCAGACATTCTAGCTACACCGCCCTCTTTTCTAATATCTGATGGCACCCGTTCTAGTGCCATAACTGCACAGGCCCCTGCCTTTTCTGCAATTATAGCTTGCTGCACATCCACTACGTCCATAATTACTCCGCCCTTTAACATTTGAGCCAAATTTTTATTAATTTCATATCTTTCCATAAAAAAACCTCCTAAAAATGATTTGATAAGTAAAGTATATTATATATTCGTAAATTTTCATAGTGTATAGATACGGATTAGGCACAAACAATAATCTGAAAACTTCACAGAAAATAATTTCAAGGCCCTAATCAAGGCAAGCTCGTATAATGAACTGAGAAATAGACTATATCTCTAGCCCGCATAACCAGATTTTGGTAATTTCAAGGTAGGGAGTTTTTTACAACGCTGTTCTTGTTGTATGCTCTGAATTCTCTTAGTTCTTTTTCCATTCCTTATTATTTTATCCAATAGCAGACAAGATTTTCGAACTTATCCTTTATTTATGGAATTAAAATACCTATAGGTTTAAGTTTAGATCCAGTGAAATACTTTTTATTGCTGAATCTCGATAATTATTAATCGAATAAAATTCATTATCAAAAGAAGCGAAGACCCCTGTCTAGATGGGTCTTCGCTTCTTTTTTCTATCTAGGATACCACATCGCCTTAGAAACTGATAATTGGTTTTTTCGACAAATTTGCAATGCTTGCCTGAATAATACTTACCGGCAAATAGATAATGATACTTAAAATCATGCTAAGTTCATAGAAAAGACCACTTTTTTTGATGGGTTTTCCTTTCAAGCGGCTTAAGAAGGCACTCAGTGCTATGCCATAGACATTTCCAATCATGATGGTTCGGATTGACCCCAGAATACCATTAGCTTTTTTCTCCCCGTATAATGATACGATACGGTCCCAAGACTCTTCGGTCGGGTTCCCTCTGGTATCGGCATAATATTGAGCAAATAGAAACGCTGACAATTCTTCAGAAGGAATGCTATCCGCCGTTCCAGTCAAAAAATTCTGGATTTCATCATTGCTCATGCCTTGCTCCAAGGCAATCTTCGTGTGGGCATAGGAACAAACCTCGCAGCCATTGACTTCCGTCACGCCTAACATGATTCTTTCGATGAATTCTGGACTCAAATCCATGTTCCGTTTGGCCTTGGACATGTATTTCGTTGTCCGTAACCCCTGATACAGAATTCGGTAAAATTCCCGAACTGAATAAATTTTCTTATATAATTCTTGGCTCATTTTTATCTCCTTTTGAAATATCAGCTCATCACTGCAATCATTTTAAAACTTATTATACCCCATATAGTATAATAAGTATATTATTCTGTTCAGCGAAAGAAGGAAGGCTGTATTAAGCCGACCCCAAAAAGTTAGATCTAAAAAATCTAACTTTTTGGGTCACTACACACTACATAGTTCAAGATTCTTTTTTATTAAGCATGCTTCCTATTCTTGTTAATTCAAATTATTTTCACCCATATAAGCATAGCAAAATAGGCTTATTCATTTTAAAATAGTGCATTCAACTAAATAGGGGATATAATTTGCTTAATATAAAATATATTTGTCATAAAGGGAGGGGTAATAGGGCAAAGAATTTAAGGTTAAAGGTAGCACGAGCAAAAAAATGATATGTCTCAACAGCAGTTGGCAGATGCTGTTAATGTTACCCGACAAACAATTAGCGTGATTGAAAGAGGAGATTACAATCCGACAATCAATTTGTGTATAGAGATATGTAAAGAATTTGATCTAACAGTAAACGATTTATTTTGGGAGGAATCAAAATGAAACAATACGATGAATACCAAAAATTAATGAGATATAAATAGGGCTATTATTCATTTATTTCTTTGATTAGTCTATTTATATTAAATTATTTACTGGGTCTATTCTTTAATTTGCAATGGGGTGCAACCAAAGAGATAGAAATATTGGTTATAATGTTTGTAGTCGGTATATACTTTGCCAATACAAGTGTCTATCGCAAAGCTTATTTTCGTAAAAATGATGACAAAAAAACTACTCTTGGCTATTTTTGATTGTGGGATTGTTCAGCTTAACTAAGACTTATCAAACTTTTTTAATTATGCCTGAAGAAATAATAATAGATGGAAAAATGAAGAAAAAAGAAGGTTAGTATACTTAGTGGATTGATATACATGACTTTATGTATCTAAGTAACCAGAATTATTGGATTTCATCTACTTAGGAATTATATCCAAGTATGAATGTCCAAAAAAATAAGTATAGTGAAACTAATGTAATTATTGTTCCTATAATTATGCTAAATAAAGCTGAAGATTGGCTTTGCTTTCGTATTTTTATTCCAGTAGCTATAAGTGTAATTCCTCCAATTAAAAAAATAACTTCAAATAGCAATATAGGCCATTTTATTTCTAGTGATCTTTGTATGAAATTCATAAGACACCGCCTTTTTATTAATATAACTATTGTAACTAAAATGAGTTGTATTTGATACACTGACACTGAAATAGCCTTTGTTTGAAAGGAATACGGATACACGATTGGATGTCATTTCATGTAGGATAATCAATTGAAACTACAGAAGATTCGACTCGTTTAGTTAGTAAGCAACTAGTTAATGAAGATGCAATTAAAGATGTCAATGAAGTGACCGAAGAAAAGAAAAATTTCTTTAGTAGGATTTTTAAAAAATGATTACCACAGTGCAGTTCCAACTGCGTTTTACGAAGATGAAGAATGATACATAACTGATACGATTAAATACATTATTTATTTACAAAATCTAGGAGTAGATTCGGTTTTAGTTTGTGGATGTACTGGTGAACAACATAGCTTAAATGTGAATGAAAAATTAACTGTTTTGAGCACTATAGAAGAAGAATTGAAAATAAAAAAATTTTTTTGAAATAATTTTTGGTTTAGCAAGTGTCTGACAAAAAGAAGCTAGAACGTATATAAAATAAATTTCTGATCTCATAAACGAACCGATTATTATTTATAACAATCCAAAACGAATAGAATTTAATAGGTCTATAGATTCAACAGATTATCGTCTATTTCTGGAAATTGGTATCCTTTAGAAATAGCGAGAGCGGTTTCACTCGGTGATTAAAGGCTCTGAACAAGAATTTTATCGACAATGTGACATAAATAAAATATTTAAAAGTAGTCCAATAACTTATTTTAAAAAAGAGATTTCAATTAACAAGAATTTAGCAATGGACATAACTAGAAGCCCACTAGGCAATAAATAATTAATAATTTATTCTAAGTCAACTTAAAAACTAATCTTTATTTTACGCCAGAAAATGTCCTTGTCGCTTCTCCGTAAAAATTATAGTAAACTAGATTAAGCATACCTTTCCATTTCACAGAAAGAAGGGATCAAATGACAAAGGAAAAGACACTTCTATTAAATCAGAGCACGATTAAAGATTTGGTCGATGTAAAAGATATAAATGAAATTGTGCATGAAACGTTTAAAGGTTTGGGGGACGGTTCGATTGTGAATCCTTCTAAACTTACGCTCGACTTGGGAGAAACAGGTGGCTATCCTTCCTACGATGGCTTTATGAATGCAATGCCTGCTTATATTGGTTCTCAGGATATCGCTGGGATGAAATGGGTTGGGGGATTTCTTGGAGAACGCAAAGAGGCTGGACTGCCTTACATTACAGCTATGATTCTGCTGATTAATCCGCATTTAGGAACGTTTATCGCTGCACTCGATGGCGCTTATATCACGAATAAACGAACGGGTGCCCAAACAGCGAATGCATTATTTTATTTATTAGACAAACCGCAAGTCAAGATTGGCTTATATGGTGCTGGCGAACAAGCCCGGACTAATATTATGGCTATCGCTGATTTATTTGAAATTACTGATTTAATCGTATGGAACCACCGCTTAAAAACGGCTGTAACTTTTGCAAAAGAGATGCAAGAGTATGTAACAAATCCTATTGAACCTACGTTGGATGCTTACAAAACGAGCCAAATGGATGTATTGATTACAGTTACACCTGCTCAAGAACCGATTATCAAAACAGAATGGGTCCAACCGGGAACAATTGTCTTTCCTCTCGGCTCCTTTCAAGAGATTGAAGATGACCTTATTTTAAAAGCAGATAAAATCATTGTCGATCATGTGCACCAAGCACTTAATCGTGGCGCCTTGAAAAAATTGACTGGACAAGGAAAGCTATCAGAAGAAAATATTTACACTACTTTAGGTCAACTGGCTCTTAAGAAAGCGACTGTGGGTGATTTGTCCCATGAAATTACTCTTTGTATTCCAATCGGTACAGGCGCGATGGATGTGGCCGTTGCTTGGATTGTTTATCAAAGAGCTCTCGAAAAAGGACTTGGTGAAGACTTTAATTTTGAAGGATAATAGCTATGACTGGTAAAATTAAAAAAATGCATTGAAAGTCAGTTACTAAATTATGTAAAAGGATCATTGTAGAAAATACGAAAAAAATATAAAAAGTACGAATCGAGAATCTGTAAAAGTCATTATTTTTACAATACTATCTTACATAGTACCGTTTGTTGGGATAGTATTTTCAATTTATCTCTTAAATAACTCCATTATGAAAAATTATAGTAGTTGGATTAAACCGGTAGCATTAATTTTTTTAATTATCCAGATTCTAACTATTTTAAGTGCAGTAGTGTACTGCACTTAAAATAGTTAGAGAAAAAATCTATTTTATCTAATACATGAAAACCTATAGAATCATGTATCTAGAACCTTGTTAAATCAACGTTTATTATAAATGTATTACTTTTGTTTTCAAACATGTAAGATAATATGAAATTCTTAGTCTAGAATAAAGTAAAACACCAAATAAGTGTAAAGATATCTTTACACACTTATTTGGTGTTTTGTCATTATATAATTAAAGGTATCTTTACTTTAATTTGGAGGTTCGATTAATGAAGGGGACTAATTATATTCGAGAAATCTGACAAGAAAAGGGAATAACTCAAATGAAAATGGCTGAGGATAGGCAAATTACGTGCCAAACGATAAACGCAATTGAAAAGAATAAGTATAATCCCAGTCTAGAGTTAGCACTAAAATGGATAGCCTATTTTGATTTGCTAATCGACGATATATTTATTTTAGAGGAGGATAATAAATGAATGTAAAAGATAAACAAACAGGCAATAAAAGATTAACAAAATGGAGTCCTTACTTTAGTATTAGCTGTACACTTATTGGTGCAGTTTTGGGTTCGTTTCTTGTTTACTATTTTAAAGGTGAGTTTCCATACGAAGTACTTGCTGGCGGACTAGTAGCAACTCTCTTTTTGACAATTATTGAAGTAATAAAACAAAAGCAAAAGAAAAATAATATCCTTGAGGCCGACGAACGAGTTATAAAGAATATTTTTTGGTTTTTTCGCACATACGTCGCCTATTTTTTTAGGCAATTTAGTTATAACTCTAGGAGTTTTTACCCTTTTAGGTAATGAATCTAGTTCAATTTTTTATTTATGGATTCTTTTCTTCTCCTATATCTGGGTTGTAGGAATAGGAGCTCTTATCATTAAAAGAAAGCAGTCGAGTTTAAAAGAATAGTTAATTTTTATTAATAAATGAAATGAAATCATGTATCGAGAATTCTTCAACAGTGCGTTTTTTATTTTGGTCCTCTAATACGAGATGGCATGATAGACTAAACGAAAGCTTGTATCACTTTTGTAAGAGGAGAGGGCTTTTCAATGAGCTGCAATGTCAAACCATTACGTTCGCAGCAAGAAATAAATGACTTTTTATTTGGGTTAAGACGCAATAAAAATGCGAAACGAGACATCTTTCTCTTTTTAATCGGCATTAACAACGGTTTGCATATGTCCGATATCGTCAAATTGAAGAAAAAAGACATTCTTTTAGCTAAAAATTCCCGGATCATCGAACAGAAAACGGGGAAAACCCGTATTTTGCATTTAAGCAGTCTGTAGGATCCGATTCAGGAGGACACCAAAGACCCGGAAACAAACGATTATCTTTTTTTCAAGTACAAAAGGCAGTTATTTAGCAGACAATACCGTTTACCAGATGTATCAGAAGGTCGCTAAGCTCTTAGGAAGAGATGATAGAGGCACATACACGCTTAGAAAGATTTTTGGTTACCCTTACTACAAAAAACCAAAGATGTGACCACGCTAACAGAAATCTTTGTTCATAGCAGCGAAACGCTTACGAAACGCTATATTGGAATCAATAAAGATGAAATTAGTGAGGCCATGTTGAATTTTAGAATTGGTTTATAATTTTTTATAAAAAATGAGGGTTATTAATTTATTTGCCCCCATACTTAAATCCTTTATACAGAGCAGATACAGACTCGCTAATCGTGACAATAATGATGACTATTGTCGTAAATAATATCATCCTCTCAAAGGATATCGGAATGGACTGTTCGAATCTCTGAACGAATTCACTATTCCAAATGTTCAGGTTGTAGATGACAGTGATAAAAAGAATAGCCGATAGGATGTTTAACAATGTGGTAAAGAAAGCTATTTTTAATGTCCATTTACCTTTAATAATCTTGCTTAATTCTACTAAGATATTAATTGTGAATATCAGAAAGAGAAATAGTCTGATGGGAGTAATTTTCTCTATATTCAAAAGTGGAATAAAACTAAATTCACCGTCTGATCTATAATATATCCCAATTCTCTCATACAGAAAGAAGAATAACAGAAGAAACAGTGTACTAATAACAATAGAAAAGACAGATTCTCCCCTTGATATAAGGGCCTTTTTTTCCGGTAATTCGGGCAATTGAGAAGGGTCCCACTCCTGTTGTTCTATTCCGGACTCAATGGATATCTCGTAGTACTCTAATAAGGCAAAAATACTGGTGACCCAAACCGCTCCTTGCAAAACAGCAGAAAATAAAGAAATTAAATAATTTCCGAACACTTTCGTTAGGCTATCTAGTGAGAATATAGCGCCGATTCCCGATACTATTGACATACCGATAATAATAGATAGGGTGACAATTTTTATAACAAAAAGATAGTTGTAGAAGTATTTTGGGCCAATGAGATGTCTTTCTTTCCCTCTGTAGAGATTTGCTAATTCTATTGGATTTCCAAGCTCTCGCAATACTGTGTTTACTTTTTGTTGTTCAGAAAGTGTGTCATCCGTTTCATTTATCTTTTCGTCAATCAATAAGTTTAATTCATTGGCAACTTTTTTTCTAGATTTCTCCGGCAACTCTCTTGTAACCGAATAAATATATCTATTAATCAACACAATTACACCCTCTTTAAGTGAGTGATCCTTTACTTGATTATACCCTCTAGGTAAAAAGAGTAGAAAAAGTTAGCATTTAAGTTCCAAAAGTTAGACAGAAAGTGAAGAGGTTTCTCTAACTGGATAAAAGAATAACACCTCTAACATTAGGAGTGACAGAAACTCATGAGGTGCCTTTTATAATAACTAAAAGGCAAAGAAAAGCAGAGTCAACTAATTATAAAAAGGAAAAATCTGAATTTATAATACCGGTAATTCGATAAAAAAATTCAGGGAAATAAAATGTAACACTTTGAGGATTTGATAAGTGGAGAATTTAAGAAATAAGTGTCTACAATAATTAATTACCTATTTTTATTTTGTGTGCTACTATTTTCCGAAGTAACCACCAAAAAATAGAAGCCTTAAGAACCTGTAGTTTCCCAAATTATGTAATACACCCAAAAAGTTAGATTAGCTGTATTCAACAGTGGTATGTGTATTTAAGACTCATTAATTGGGGTCATTTCATATTTTATATGTTCAACTTTTTTTCTTCTTTTTTTCTTCTAAGTTATCCATTCTTTTCTGCATATCAGTTTGCTGTGACAGAAGTTTGTCTAGTTTATCATGAATGTCTTCTGATAATATTTCAGATTTCAAATTAACTTTAAAATCATTTCCTGCTGTTTTGCGGTCTCGTTCAGCTTGTCTATTCTGGCTCATCAATATGACTGGAGCTTGAATAGCCGCTACACACGACAAAACCAGGTTTAATAAAATAAAGGGATAAGGATCAAAAGATTGAGTTCCATTTAGTTTATTAAATATGATCCAACTTAAGAGAATAACAAAAAAGATAATAATAAATTTCCAACTTCCAGCAAAAAGAGTGATGCGATCGGCTAAGCGTTGACCAAATGTCATGGAAGTAAGCTTTGTATCTAATTCTTTAGATACTTTAGTATCCTTTAAAATTTCAATAATTTCTGTTGCATCATTAGTTAATAGTTCTTCATCTAAAATGATTTGAGCCAATTCTGATCGTGTTAATTTATCGCTCATTAACTGCTGCCTCCATTGGTATTTATTTTGCTTTTAGTATAGCACCAAAGTCAAAAAAAAGAGGATAAAACACCTCTATTTGACTGGATATTCAATAGTTCACTACCTTTATGAGCATATTTTTAAATGCCACTATTCGTTTGCTTTCTTTCTCTAAAATATCACTAGCGAAAGTAAAAGAAGAATCAACGTTTTAAGTTGCTAATAATTCAACATACTGTGTTTTTATATTTTTTTAATATTTAATGATGGAAATCCTTCTTGCAATAAAGAATGGTTTATTATGATTCGTTCGTTTCTATCTGAAAATGGATGACTCCTCTTAAATTGTATGCGAGTATCTAAAATAGCTAGTAACTTATCTTCATTCGTTTTAGCATGTAACAGTCGATAGCTTAAATTATCTCCTAATTGAGAGCTTAACATAGTCATTTCTAAAGGAGAAGATGGCTGAACTTCGGCACCTATAAACAGGTTCCCGTTCTTTTTAAAGTGGCCTTTCTCGTGTTTTGGGGGTGGGGGCAGTTGAATCACCATGAATCTCTTTAATGATTTTAACAGAAAATTGATCTTAGTTTATTAAATGATTGATCAGGTGTTCAAAAGCTGTCTTAAGATGTTCAATCTCGTGAAATTCTCTTACTGTTGTGCCTGAAATTGTCAGTAAATCTCTGTTTATAATAATAGAAACGGTAGCAGGTAAAGAAATGGGTATTGCCTTCAATTTGTGTTGAATTATAGGGTAAGCGTACTAAAGCATCTTCAAATAAGCACTAATAAAAGCATTCAAATTTCGCTTCTCCTCCTTAAAGGTCTATCTAACAAAAAAGAATACTCTCTTGTAGATAGAAGAGAGTATATTTTTTAATGATCCAATAAATGCTGGTACCTTTAAGGTTAGCAATTTTCTAATCAATACTGTATATTTTATATAGTATTAATTTATTTCTGGAAAAAATGTTAATGTTAAGAAATGGGGAATAGTTATGATAGAGTTTAAGTACGATACACAATTGCTGATAGAAGGGCAAGATTTATCTGAAGAGAGTATTAAAAATCATATAAATTATAATTTTGAAGGTGATTGCTTACTTGTTGTTGGAGACTCTGATTTAATAAAGTTACACTTTCACACAAATAAACCTTGGGAGATTATAGAATATTGTTCATCTTTGGGTGAAATATTTGATATCGTTATTGAAGATATGAGCAGGCAAGAAAAAGGTCTACGTGGTTAATAAAACACCGATAAAAAAAGTTAGATATTTTTATCTATCCCCCAAAAAGATGCAATAGGTAAACTTGGTTTTAGAATTATTAGTAATCTTAGAAAATTCAGTTCGTACAAAGTGTCATTTACAAGTAGGGCTTAAGGGCATAAAAAAATTAATAGATAAACACAAGAGATAAACACGGTTAAAACAACGTTTATTCCTTGTGTTTTTTATATGTTCAAATATAAGGTTTAATTTGTACAACCGTTTAATTGAAGCAATCCATTTTTTTCAGAGTTCGGTGTGGTGCTATCGTATTCAGCTTTTTATCAGCGTACCATTCGTTGGATATAGATTCCTTCAGTTTAGAGTTGAAGCTGAATTCTTTATGACCCCCAACGATTGTACTTCTTAAAATGATTGAGTTATCTTCCGTAAGACAACTTGCGTGCACTAAGGAAGTAAAATCATACTGACCTCTTATTTTGTCTACAATAGGTTCGAAGTACTCGTTAGGAATTTTTTTCAGGAGGTTCAAATAAAGTTAGCCGAAATTCTTTATTTGACTCAATCTTTCCGCAACGTATAGAAATTTACCTGACGGGTTAATTATTATAATGACTTCTAAAGATTTGCAAACAAATTTTATTAATTTTTGTGTTTGAAGAGGTTGGGCAACCTTTCATTTGCTAACTAATGTAATTATATCGTAAGTCTATTTTTAAAATTGATATAGGCGATGAGAGGGAGGTAAGTAGGTATATAAAAAATTAAAACGTCCTTAAAAAACCTTATTCATTAAGTTTTTTTAAAAAATCTATATTTTAAAAAGCAAACACATTTTTCTGCTTCTGTTAGGCTACCCTTACTTTTATTTCCACTAAAAGTTTGCGTTAAAAAAAAGCTTAACTTTTATTTAACTATGAAGCTTTACGGTGTTAATTTATTTTTCCCACAATAAGTTGACAATTGTCAACATTGATGTTAGATTAAATAGGCTTTATGGCAAAACGTAATCGTTACGTTTTAGGAAATATGAAATGAGGAATTTAATTATGGCAAAAAAAAGTAAAATTGAAAAACACAAACGCCAACAAGCAACTGTTGCAAAATATGCTGCTATTCGAAAAGAATTAAAAGCAGCTGGTGATTATGCCGCTTTACGAAAACTGCCTCGTGATGCTTCTCCAACCCGTTTGCATCACCGTGATGCTGTAGATGGACGGCCAAGAGGTTATATGAGTAAGTTTGGTGTGTCAAGAATTACGTTCAGAAATTTAGCTCATGCTGGACTTATTCCTGGTGTGAAAAAAGCCAGTTGGTAAGATAGTCGTTTTTTTAGGAAGTCATTAAATGAATACGAAAGTTCTTGTAGCCATTATCGAGGGTTTTTAGATGTGGGCATAGATCATAACTTTGTTTTAGATATAAAAGAGGAAATATTCCAGATGAATAATGGTTGCTTATGTTGTAGTATGAGGATTGATTTTGTTGATAGGTTGCATGCAATTGTAATTGTAAAGCAGGAACAAAATCTTACCGTTGATAGAATTGTTATTAAAACAACTAGTTTAATAAATCCTGCTTCTATTGCTCAAACTTTTATACGTACCTCTTTTTACAAGAGTCTTTTTATCTAAATAGTTTACTCTCAGTTGTTGGTGCCAAAAATACTTTATAGTAGCTTTCACAATATGAAGAAGCAGTAGATCAAGTAGGTTTTTTAGATAAATGACTAGTTTCCAAAACTGAATTAGTTGATGAGACACTTTTAAATAGTTTGAAAATAACTCAATATATTGATCTAGAGCATGTTCAATTTAATGATGGTTTTAATTGAAACTTGTTTAATGTTAACAATGAAAATGTCGGAGATTTTTCAGAAAATAGAGAAAAGTACCACCAACATTTAGAATAGATAACTACATTCATTTTATATGAAAACGAGTCTCTTGGTAAGGTGTAACTAGATATATGGATGAAAAAATTAATTATGACGTATGTAATAATTCTGTTGTGCTATAAAGGTATTCTTTCAATAGCCGGAGTTGAAAAGCAAGTGATCTTTCAAGGTGTAAATAGGGCTTTTAAAACGGAGCCTGGTTTGTTCTGGGGTGATAAACAAAAAAGTTCTTCCCTAGTCTTTATTGGCAAACGATTACCTGTTAAATTTTTAACCGATTCATTCAAAAAAAGTATTACTTCATAAAACTATCAGAGAAATAATGGTTAAATTAATCAAAATAGTAGCTAATAAAATTAAGCATAATATGAGGAGGCTATGAGATGCCTGAAAAGCAAGAGTTATCAAGTGCTAGACGAAGAATGAAAAGTCCAAATATAAAAACAAAGAAACGTGCTTTAAAATTTATCCTAGATGTAAAAAGAAGAAAAAAAGGGATCAGATAAAGGGTTTAGACTAAATTAAAAGATACCCTCAGCCCAGATCAGAGATAAGATACTCACTGAAAGTTAAATTTTTATATTCTAATAGACATTAGTTATTCGGCTGTAAAAAAATTGAATAATATTAGTTTTATTACTACTAACTACCATAAAGCAACTAGTAAATAATATTTAAAAGGTAGTAAAAAAACTTTTGAAAAAAAAGAAATTGAAGAATAAAGATTTTTTCTATGTTTTATTATTTAATAATCGATGTATCATTAAAAGACGTGTATGTTATATAAATAAGGAAATTCACAAAATGTAACAGGTAAAATCTAGAGAATAGTTTATTATAATCTCTACATAAAAAAATAGGAGTTGAAGAATACGATGAAAAAAAATAACCGATTATTCATACCGGTATTAGGAATAGCAATGTTCCTTTTACTAAGTGCTTGTGGAAATACAGATTCTGAAGTAGAAGAAAATAATAATGAAGAAAAAACAAAATTAAAAGTTGTGACAACTTTTTATCCAATGTATGATTTTACAAAAAATATTGTACAAGATAATGCAGAAGTTTCAATGTTGATTCCAGCGGGGACAGAGCCACATGGTTTTGAACCGAGCGCAAAAGTTGTTGCTGCTATTCAAGAGGCGGATGTTTTTATTTATAATAGTGAAGAAATGGAAACTTGGGTACCTAGTACACTTGAAGCGATTGATACAAAAAAAGTAACCGTTATAAATGCAAGTGAAGGAATTGAATTTATAAAAAACACAGAAATTGAGGAGCATGCTGAAGAAGGAAACGAGCATGCTGAAGAAGGAAACGAACATGCTGAAGAAGAACACGAGCATGCTATAGATCCTCATGTATGGCTGGATCCAGTCTTAGCACAAGCTGAAGTAAACAATATCCAAACAGGATTGGCAAAAGCAGATAAAGAGAATGCTGTCATCTATAAAGAAAATGCTTCAGAGTATAATCAAAAATTAATGAATTTAGATCAAGAGTTTAAAGCAACTTTTGAAAATGCTGAGAATAGGACGTTTATTACACAGCATGCTGCTTTTGCTTATTTGGCTGAACGGTATAATTTAACTCAAATTTCAATATCTGGTCTATCACCTGAGTTAGAACCAAGCCCAGCTAAATTAGCTGAATTATCAAAATATGCTGAAAAAAATAATGTTCGCTACATTTATTTTGAAAATAATGCTTCTTCAAAAATAGCAGAAACGTTAGCAAGCGAAGCCAACCTAGAGTTAGCCGTTTTAGATCCAGCTGCAGGTGTCTCACAAAAAGAACAAGATGCTGGAACAGACTATGTTCAAGTTATGAAAAACAATCTTGAATCATTGAAAAAAAGTATCCAATAATAGAATTAAAACTTAGCTTTTTGCGTTAACTGCACCTATTTTTTTTATTTAGAGTGTAGTTAAAGTGAAGAGTTTTTTTGTTAACCTGAGATATCTTATAAGTAATAACAACGTAAATTAGATAATTTAATACGCGAAGGTAAGAACAAAGAAAATGAAGTGAATAGCTTGAAATCAGAATTAAATACTTTGAGTACAGATGTAAAAGAAACAAAAGATTTAGAGTTAAAGAATAGTAGCGAAAATATAGCGACTTAAATTACAGCATTAGAAAAATTAAAATAGACGGTTATAGCTCTTAAAAAAAACCAAGAGATTCCTGCAGGATAATTTATTGTAGGAACGGATATTGAAGCAGGAAGATAGAGAATTAAACCAGTTAATGGATAAAGAAATTATTTTATCAATGGTGGTGGAAATGTAAATATATTCTTAGGTAATAGTAAATAGGAGTTATCTGGGTATGTTCTTAATTTAAAAAATGACCCCTTATATTATCATTTTTAGACCCCTGCAAGTTATACAAAAATAACAGTATAACTTGCAGAGGTCTAAATAATGCTCTCGATTAGATAGTTAAGATTTTTTTTCTAGCTTTCCTATAATCGGTTGAGACACCTTTTGGGAAAAGAAAGAAATAAGTGGTCCGGCGAAGAAACCAGTGATAATAGTGGAGATTCCGACTGGTCCAGCAAGTAAGTAGGCTCCTAGGACTACGAGAAGGTCCTGCCCTACTCTAACAGGCGTGTACTTCCAATCTGTTCGATCAATTATGAGTGGTGTTATCGCATCATAAGGGGAAACGCCCAACTCTGTATCCATGTATAACGCTACACCGAGAGTGAAAATCATGATGGCGATAACCGTAATGATGAGACGGACTACTAAATTTATTTCCTCTATGTTAAAGAAGGTTCCAAACAGATTACCGAAAAAACTTACTTGGTATCCCACCAAAACCATGTTATAAATGGTTCCCCATCCAATCAGTGATCGTTTCATGAAAAATACGATCACTAAGATGATAAGATTTAGACCGAGCTGATAGTTTCCTAAACTAAATCCTAATAAAGATGAGGCACCTCTGTTTATTGCAGTAAATGGATCTAACCCCATATCCATGGCTTCGCTAAGAGCAGCACCAAAGCTGATAAAGGTAATTCCGATAATTGATGCTAGTGATCGTAAAATAAAATCTTTCCAATTAATTGACATAACTTCCTCCATTTTTCAGAATTTGAACGACTGATGGAATAATTTCTTTAAATACGCTTTATCCATACATGGTTATTCTTAGTCAGTAATTCTTCGGCTTCAAACGGACCAAATGTATTTGCTCGATAATTTGGGAAAGTTGGCTCTGGCATTTCCTCCCAAACGGAGAGAATGCTATCCGTGATGCGCCACTGCTCTTTGATTTCTTCAAAAGTTGGGAAATTGGTTCGAACTCCAGCTAAAGCATCATGAATCATATTTTCATATGGGTAAGCAATGTATTTATCTTCGAATGTCTCTTTATCAGGACCGATAAAGGTAGTCAGTGGTTCATATTTATTATTTGGCATTTTCTGATTTAAGACTAGGGACAATCCTTGTGCAGGTTCGGCCATAAAGGTTAGACGTGTGGGCACATCGGAATCAATTGCATCGGTTGGCTTCAATAAAATATCGATTGCGGTGTAGTCTTCTATTAAAGCTTTTCCTGTCCGCAAGTAGAATGGGACGCCTTCCCACCGGGGTACATTAATAGTAAGCTCTATTGCTACATACGTATCCGTGTTGCTGTCGCTTGGCACATCTTCTTCATTGCGATAACTTTCGAACTTTCCTTCGCTGTCCGCTTTGTATTGTCCGCGAACGACTTTTTTTTCGACCTGTTCTTTGCTAAATGTTGGTATGTTCTGCAAAACCTTTAATTTATTGGCATGAATCGACTCGGTTGTTAATTCATCCGGCAACTCCATAGCTACTAAGGACAAGATTTGCAATAAATGGTTCTGGAACATATCTAGCAATACCCCAGCTTTATCATAGTAACTGCCTCGTGTCCCAATAGATAAGTTTTCTGGAAGAGAAATCTGGATATTTTCGATGAACTGATTGTTCCAAATCCCTTCAATAAGAGGATTGAAAAACCGTACAGCCAAGATGTTTTGGATGAAATCCATTCCAGGGAAATGATCCATGAAATAAATGTTTTCTTCATTGAACACTTCCAAAAATAGTTGATGGTATTCTTTTGCAGTCTCTAAACTGTCTCCCACTGGTTTTTCTATGATCACTCGATGATTTCCTTTTAATTCAGTGATTTGTGCTTCTTTAATATTTGTTGTCGTTTCATCATATAGTTCAGGTGCGATGGAGTAATAATAGGTATACTCCTCAGGTGTTTCAAACTCTTTCGATAGTAATTCTATTTTTTTTCGTAGCTCTTTTAAGTCTTCAAGATTGGTATTGTCTGTAGTCAAGTAACGACAACGTTCTAGGAATGTTTCGTCGAGCTTTTCAAAGTTCGGTCCGTTCTCAACAGATTCTCTTACATATTCTTGGAACTCTTCATCCGCCATTTTTGTACGTGCGACGCCTATTAGGGCGAAGTTTTCTGAAAGTAATCCCCGTTGATACAATTGGTGTAAAGCAGGGAATAACATGCGGCTAGTTAAGTCACCTGTGGCACCGAATAAGACCATTAAACCGCCACTTTGTTTTTTTGACATTTTGGTATCATCCTTTCCTGTAGTTTTTTATTTAATAAAGTAATCTATCCATCATTCTTGTCATTCGGATGAATAAGGCTGATACGTAAACAATAACATATATTGTTTGACTAGTCAGGAACGACGCTCAGTTCAGGTTTTGTTAGGGACACAATTGCTTTTAAGTGAGGAGCTTTTCGCTGCTGTAAATCTGATTATTTTTTTAATAGGTCATTAAATAGCGGCCAACGAGTATGACTTATCACAGTTAAGACAAATTCATAAAGTCATTCAAACAATTATTTGAATAGGGTAAAGTTTTTTTACTTTATCCTTTTTTTGATTTCTTCCTTTAGGTTTGTCATAATAAATAAAGAAAATGATTTTATAGCTGGATGCTAAGAGGTATCAAAAATTTGAATGTCACTTTTTTTATCAGTGAAATTTTTTATAGGCTCTTTACTGGTTGCTTAAGTAAATTAAACTAATTGAATTCAAATAAATTCAGGTAATGCCAATAAAAGTAAGTCAAAGGTCATTTGATTTTAAAACGTAACTTGAAGAGGTAAAGTTAAATAGATAGCAATCCATTGTGTATACTTAGAATGTAATAATTTTTGAAAAAAAGTAAGCTAGTAGTTAGCTTACCAGTCAAGTAATGGCGTAGGAGCCAGACGATAGACTTACGTGAAAATATCTTGAAAGTTTTCGAAGCCCCAAAAAAGGATGAATTGAGTATAGATATTGTTAAGATAAATGATAGGATAGTATTTAAAAGCCTCGAAACTTGATGGTAAAGAAACGTGTTAAGTGGAGTGGGGTGAAAAGACAGAAAGGTCAATTTGATTTTTAAGGACAGGATTCAAATTTTTACTATTTCAGAAAATAAAAGGAGTGAAATCATTCGTGGGTGCTGTACTTACACAAGCTATTAGTTTTGTATTGGTTATTCTAGCAGCTTACCTTTTTAAAGTTGGTAGAATATTAGAAGTAAAAGACGGAGGTACCATTTCCAAAATCATTTTAAATGTAACTTTGCCGGCAACGATTATTATCGGTTTTAATTCGGTTGAATTAAATAGTATTTTACTCATTATGATATCGTTGGGATTATTAACCAATATTGTTTTGATTGCTATCGGAGGATTTATTTGGCGCAAAAGAAAAACGGCTGATCAAGCATTGATGATCTTCAGTCAAGCTGGGTATAATATTGGGAATTTCACGATTCCATTTGTACAAGGGTTCTTTCCAGAAGCTATTCCTTTTATTGGAAGTTTTGATACCGGAAACGCGTTGATGGTTTTTGGGGGGACTCCTATGTTAGCAGACAAAATAACCGGCCAAAATCGCGGTACAAGAGGGACAAAGGAAGTTGTTTTCCAACTTTTTCGTTCACCAACTTTTACAACGTATATTATTATGATTCTACTAGCAGTAATTAACGTTACTATTCCAGAAAATGTTCTTTCTATCGTTGAACTATTTGCTAGTGGTAACGCCTTTTTGTCCATGTTTATGATCGGCCTTTATTTAGAAGTTACTATTTCGCGGAGCGATTTAAAAAAAGTAGCACAGCTTCTTTTTACGCGTTACACTTTAGGTATTTTATTTGCGCTAGCCTCTTACTTTTTGTTGCCTTTACCAGAAATTGTTCGACTATCTTTGGTTCTTTTGGCACTCGCACCAATTGCTACGGTTTCTACTATTAATATGGTGGTTTACGGTAACAAAGAATCTCTTTCTGGATTTTTATCTTCCAGCAGTATTATTCTTTCATTACTATTTATGACAGCTGCACTTGCTTTAATTATGTGAGGAATCGATAGAATGACTAATGGGATAAAACCTTTGTATCAAAATCAGTTATCTTTCATTTGATGATAGGTGTAATCCACTGTTAACCTTAATCAAAAAAACGTTTCGTTTCGTATTTTTATTGCGTCTTAACCTAAATAAAAAGTCGCTATGATAAGTGTAATGATTAAATAATTCTAATAAATTCCGCTAATTTGTTTTTATACTTTATGTTGATCCCACTGGTTAAAAAGACTAAGCTTAAAAAATAAAAGGACACAGTAGTTTACATGCTCGCAATTATTCGTTGTGAATGTCGAACAGACGGTTAAATAGTGCCTGTCTGTCTTATCTATATTTTTTTACTGAATTTTTTTCTTAATTGATAAAGTTTAATAATTGTTTATTAAATTCTTCCGGGTGAGTTTCCATTGAACAATGAGCTGCACCGTTAATTACGTCTACTTTTACTCTTGGAATCATTTCTTTGAGTTCTGCGTATTGTTCTTTAGGAACCCACGTATCATTCTCTCCAGCAATAAAAAGAATAGGGACGTTATTATTTTTAAGTTTCTCAATCGGTTTACTTTTAGCTGTTTTAAGAAAGTCAGGTATAAAACTAGGAGTTTCACTCAGTTGTAATGCGTTAAGGTATCCTTCGACTTCTTCTTTAGAAGGTTCTCTACCATATGCTGAGGAAAGAAAATTTTCTATTCTTCCACTGGTGAGTACAAAGTTACTGTACACAACATCTATGGCCCTTTTGATTGGAGCATAATAAATTAAATCTGGAACTGTCGAAGGGTTGTTATCAAATAGAGCTCCTGATACTAAAATAAGCTTATCCGTCTCTTCTGATCGACTCATTGCCATAGCTGAAACGGTTCCACCACCCATAGAATGTCCTACTAAAGTCCAATCTAATTTTTTCGTCTCTTCTTCTAAAGACAAATCGATAGTATCCAATAAATTCCATAGAATTTTACTTCTAGCATCTTGACTATGATCTATACCTGAGCCTTTATCACTATATCCGAATCCAGGTAAATCAACAGTTATTACGAGATAACCTTCATCTTGTAAGTCTTGAACGTTGTTTCTCCATGAGAAAGTAGACCCTCCAAGACCATGAACCAGTAATATTTTTCCTTTTGGTTCACTTGTTATAGGCTGATAAAAACGATAATGAATGTTGATATTTTTTACAGTTTCGAAGCTACTTTCCACAAATGGCTTTTCATTAATTGAATCAGATGTTTTAACAGTAATTAAATAAGGTAAAACGCTTACTAGTATAAAAGCAATTAAGACAAATAAAACAAGTCTCTTACTCCACTTTTTCATGATGATCCTCCTCATATGTTCTCAAAATAGTAGTTAGTTTTATCCTATTGGACTTAATAGAAACTAGAGGTTTTATCTGTTAATTCTTAATAAATATAGCACACTTCTCAAAAAAGATAGTGGAAAACGTATGTAAAACAGTATCGCTAAAAATTTGAGGAATTGTAAAAGTAATTCTCCATAAGCTTTATCTGCTCTATATCTTTTCTGATACTTTTTAAGGCTGAGCGATAGAGGGAAATGTCCACGTATGGGTGTCTTTAGTAGCCAGTCATATACTAATGTCAGTAGCAAGGTATCTAACTAAAATAATTGATTTCAAATCAATAGTGCATCCGAAATTAGTCTATTACACACCTAGACTATGAGGGGAGACTGGATCATCATTTTTGGAAATTTTTCTTGTTTGATACATCTTATTTGATAAAGTCCATATAATGGTGTAAAAGAAAAGGGCGCTTCTTGAAAGCCTCTTTACGGTACAATGTTTTTAACGACAAAAAATGTACCAAGGAGGCAATTATATGATACAAGTACATTTTACATTGGAGATGAAAGAAATACAAAGCTTGCTCGAAAAAATTGACGCTATTTGAGTTAGGTCTACCTGTTTAATTGTATCCGCTCATGTTACAATTAGGAGTTGATAATGATGATTTTATGTAGAACCGATGCCAAGAGGTTTTCGTCTAGTGATAAAAAGTGGAGGTGTAAGAGAATGAATAAACAATGGACTATTGGTACGATTAAAGAATTTGTTGAAAAGAATTCAGATAGTAAGTTGCTAACGACAGAGTACCATGGTTTTTCTCAAAAATTACTATTTAAATGTGCATGTGGTAATAACTTTGAAAAAACATTTACAAAGTTTAAAAATAAAAAGCAACGCAAGTGTGAAGCTTGCCAACCTCTAAAAGAGTCACGCTAAACGTATAGTGAATAAAGAAATACCGACTTTTCTTAAAGAAAAGTCGGTATTTCTTTTTATATATAGAGGATTTAGTTAATAGAAGCCTACAAGATTAAAACAATAAAACAATAAAAAGGAGCAATTTTAATCCTAAACAACTAGTTTTATTAGAATGAGTTATAACGCATACATTTTTGTTAAAAATGAATAGCAATAACAACGGATCAAAAACTACTTTAAAAAGCGACGAATCCATTTTAATTTACTGTCAGTGTAAGGTGGGAAAATAAAAGGAGCTTCTAATCTTTTAGAGGATAGGATGCTTCGCTCGTGTGAAAAAGTGTTGAAGCTGTATTTCCCGTGATAAGAGCCCGTTCCAGAATTTAAGACTCCACCAAAAGGCAAATTAGGAGATACCAGGTGAAAAATCGTATTATTGATAGTGACACCACCGGAACTGGTTTTAGGGATAATTTTATTTTGTAAGTTCTTATCTTTAGAAAAAATATAGAGAGCCAAGGGTTTAGACCGCTTATTTATTTGCACTATCGTTTTGTCCAAGTCATGAAAGCTAATGATGGGCAATAGCGGACCAAATAGTTCATCTTTCATAAAAGGAGAAGTCCAATCCGAATCAAGTAAGGTCGGCTCAATATATCGATCGTCTAGATCAACGTATCCGCCAAACACAATTTCATCTTTAGAGTCTTCTAGAATAGTGTTTAAGCGAGTAGCGTGTTTTTTATTAACAATCCTTGTGAAATCAGGGCTATTTTGCACATTGGTCCCATAGAACTGTTGAATAACTTTTTGGCATTCCTCAATAAAAGGCTGTTTGAGTTCT
Source organism: Carnobacterium funditum DSM 5970 (assembly GCF_000744185.1). Lineage (NCBI taxonomy): Bacteria > Bacillati > Bacillota > Bacilli > Lactobacillales > Carnobacteriaceae > Carnobacterium > Carnobacterium funditum. The sequence continues at coordinate 1,804,947 of NZ_JQLL01000001.1, forward strand.
TCATGAATAAGGACATAATCCGGTGCCACACAAGTCTGTGCAGCATTAAGTAGTTTCCCATAAAGAATTCTTTTAGCAGCTTGTTGAATATCAGCATCCTGTAAGACAAGTGTAGGACTTTTTCCACCTAGTTCCAGTGTCACTGGGGTTAAATGTTCAGCAGCGGCTTTCATGACTTCTTTTCCGACGGTTTTAAAATAATGGTATTTCCTGCAGAAATTGCTCCAATTAAAGGCTCAATCAACAATTGAAAGGGATAATTAAACGGACCAATGATTAATACGGTTCCATAAGGTTCATAATGCCGTTTGCTTTTTGAGGGAAAGAGAAAAAAAGGAGTGGACACTTTCTTATCTTTAGCCCATTCAGGAATTTTTTTCTTGGTTTCTCTAATGCTGTTTAAAACAAAGCCTATTTCTGTTACGTAAGTTTCTACAGGATTTTTCCCCAAATCTTTTTGCAAAGCAGCAGTAATGTGTTGTTCATATTTAAGAATACCTTTTTTTAAGTTTTCTAGTTGTTTTATACGAAAAGAATAATTTTTGGTGTTGGGCCAATGTTTTTGTCACGTTTAGTTGATCTTCCATTAAATATCCTCCACAATTTTATTAGAATCGATTAGTTACATCCTTATGAGTTTAAATGATTTCCTTACTGTTAAGACTTCTTTGTAAAACGTTTAAGTTCATTTCTAATGTTATTTTCTAAACGTTGATAGGCCATTAATTGTTGGCGTGCTCGTTCAATCTTTTTATAGTTACCTGGATTTTTTTTATAAAATTGTTGGTGATAGTTTTCAGCCGGCCAAAATTCTGTTGTTGGTTGAATTAGCGTAACGATTGGTTTTTTGTATTTATCTGATTTAACTAACCGCTGTTTTGACTTTTCAGCAATTGTTTGTTGTTTCTCATTTCGAACAAAAATAATCGGACGATACTGACTGCCACGATCTTGAAATTGACCAAACTCATCGGTTGGATCGGTCAATTGCCAATAAAGTTCTAGTAAATCTTCATATTTAATGATTCTCGTATCAAAAATAATCTCAACTGCTTCGACATGTCCAGTATGGCGGCCGCTCACTTGGTCATAAGTGGGATTATCCACATCTCCTCCAGTGTAACCAGATAAGACTGAAACAATTCCCTTAAGAGTTTCAAAAGGCTCTACCATACACCAGAAACAGCCTCCTGCAAAAACGGCAGAATCTTGATAAGTGAGATCATTCGTGTAGTGTTTCGTCAGATCAAATTGAACGGTGTCAATATTAGTACCAGTAATCTTTCTATAAAAATCCGTCACATCAGGGGTTAAAGTACCTCTTAAAGCTAGTGGGCGTAAGTCAGCTTCAAGTTTTGCCAAATGGGTATCAAAATTAGCACCATCTTCTAAGCTGTTTTTGGCTGATGATAATAGGGATCTTTCCCATTTACGGGTCCCAGGATTGAGTATGAGGTTATATAAGTCATTGAGTGTCTCTTCGTGATTCATTTTCATGTTGATGACCCTCCTTATGTTTGATTTTACAGTGAAAAATTCTGAGTTCATTTTATTTTAGATTCATTAGTGATAGTTATCTAAGTATCGTTATCAAGGATTAAAACTAATGAGTCTAGCGATAGTTGTTTTTTTTATTATACATCAGTAAGTATGGACTAAGAACTATTTGAATCCATAAATACGAATATTGAAAGAAGACAGTACAAAAGATATACTAGAAAAACCATCCCTTAGGTGAGTTTTTCAATACTCATTTAAGGGAAGGTTTCTTATCGTTCACTTGAGCCAATGAAGACTAAATCTGCTTAGTTTATTAAAACAAGTTTTTAATTTTTTCAATATTTTTAATCATCACAGAAGTAGTTCCATCAGGGTTATTAATAAATTCGACAACTTCTGGATTTCGATAAAGTTCGATAGGGATGCTAATTTCTATGCCGTTATCTAAACGGAATTTTTGTTTTGAATATTTTGGCCCAGCTACAGCGACTTGGGCAGGAGCTTTGTCTACGTAGCCTAATTCTTTTGTTTCCTCAAAAAACTTTTCTTTCTTTGCATGATCATCCCCGTAAAGAGTCTCAGCAATCACTTGGTTATCAATGACATTTTCTTCAGTCATACTGTGAACAAGCGCCTCTTTCGTATCAGCTAATACTTGGAATTCTTCATCATTAAACGCCTTGCTTGTTTTTTGAACGGCTTTTTTTATGATAGAGATATTCTCTTTGAGACTAGGTTGAGGTTTATCTTCTAAAAATAATTCTGTAAAATAGAAAATTTTCTCTGCTAATTCAGTAATCATGTGTTTCTTTTCGATCACGTGGTATTCCATATTGCTTAAGTCCAACACCATTCCTTCTTGAATGGCTTGGCGGGCACTCGGTAAAATTGAACGATTCACAATCAACTGATTGATTAACGTATCTTCTTCGTAAGAAACATAATGAGTGATGCTGTCAGAATAATTTAGTTTAAACAATCCTAAACAGGGCACTTCGTCTAAAGTAAAGGAGACGAATAATAAATCTGCTGGTGGTATTTCTGGATTGAGTTTTGTAATAGAAAAGAATTTTTCAGTTAAGGTTTTAGTTGTTTCAATAAAATCATCTTGAAGAGTATGAAGAGTTTGGATCAAGGGGTTATCTGCTGTTAGTATCCCAGTTTTCATGTTGTCTGAATCTTCTACTTTCTCAATCATGGCGTGAAGATAATCAAAAGTGAATTTCTCCGTAAGATCTAATCCGGCAAAAGAAAAAATAGGTTCATTACTGTTCAAATCAAAAATGTGTAAAATAGCTTCTTTAATATAAATCATCTTGTTCCCTCCATTTTTTCAGTCACGCTTAGCAGTATCTCATAAATTGGACAGTCAAAAAAGAGCTTTTTTGAAAAGCAGGATTGGAAATTTCTAAACAATTATTTTTTAAGTGCTAAAAACAAAATAAGCTGACTCCATAAAAATGGAGTCAGCTTATTTAACTTGCTATTTTTTTATAATCATGTTGATAGCCTGATCAATTTTTTGTGCTTGGTCTTGAACGTCTTTAGTAGGGTTCTCAAAACAATTTTTTAAATTTTCAGCAACGATTATGCCCATCACACGATCAATACTAGCGCGAGTGGCGCTCAATTGTGTGATGACATCTATGCATTCTTTGTCTTCATCAATCATCTTTTGAACACCGCGAACCTGGCCTTCTGTCCGTTTTAAACGATTAATAATTTTCTTTTTTTGTTCTAGTTTATTTTCCGTATCCATTGTATCCCTCTTTCTAAAAGTCAGTTATAGTATATCCTTTTAAATAGAATAAGTACATAGATATTAGATAAACAAGTTTAAGTTAGAATCTTCGCTATCGCCAAGGTAAGCTGCGACACCACCATATTCAACAAAATCAAATAGTTCTTCTTTTTCAATCCCCATGATATCCATACTCATGGTACAAGCAATAAATTTAACACCTAAGTTGCTTGCTTTTTCAATCATGACTGGTAATGGGTCCACATTCTTTTGTTTCATCACTGTTTTCATCATTTTAGCACCAGCACCACCCATGTTCATAGAAGAAATAGGTAAGCTATCCGCATTGTTAGGAAGCATGATGTCAAATAATTTTGCCATACCGCTTTTTTGTATTTTTTGTTTTTTCAAGACGCTTAATCCCCAGAAAGTAAAGAAAATCGTCACATTTTTACCCATTGCGGCTGCACCTGTAGCGATAATCATAGAAGCTAAAGCTTTATCCATATCGCCACTAAAGACTACCATCGTTGCGCCTTCTTTTGTTTCTTTCATCACGCCTTCTTGAGGAAGGTTAGCAGTGTTTTGTAAGAGGTTGCCCTTTGATAAGGTTGCAACGACTTTATCGCCTTCAATTTCATTTTTTAAGACAGTATTTCCTGTACTTTTAGCCCACGCTTCAATATCAGCACTAAAGCCAAAATCACTCGCTTTAACGACCATTTTTTGTCCATCAGACATTTGGTCCATTTGTTCTTTAACTTTTAATATCGGACCAGGACATTGCAATCCACAAGCATCCACTTCGATAGTTGTTAAAGGACAAGTTTGAGAAGGATCTACCGGTTGTTCTTTCACGACTTTTTTGAAGGGCTTATTTTTTAATACATAGTTTGCAAATTTATATGTTTTATAACCGCCATCAAGATTTTTTACATCAAAACCATTGTGCATCAAGATTCTTGCAGCATTGTATCCTCTTAAACCCACTTGACAGTAAACATAGATAGTTTTATCTTTTGGCAATTCATCTAGTCTGTTTCTTAATTGATTTAAAGGAATAAATGCGCCTTTTGGCAATGAGCCAGTTGCTAGTTCAAAGTCTTCTCTGATATCCAAAAAGAATGCATCTTGTTCTAATAACGCATCGACTTCATGCCATTGAATCGTTTTGATTTTTTCATTCATCATATTATCAGCTGTGTATCCTAACATATTAACTGGATCTTTTGCACTAGAATAGGGGGGAGCATAAGCTAGCTCGATAGCGGCCAGTTGATCTGCCGTTCCACCAAATTTCATTGCTGTTGCGATAACATCAATGCGTTTATCAACCCCTTTAGTTCCAACACCTTGTGCACCTAAAATTTTACCATCGTTTCCGAAAAGTAATTTCAAATGAATCGGACTAGCACCAGGGTAATAACCAGCATGTGAGTTGGGGTGCACATGAATCACTTGGAAGTCAATTCCTTTGTTTTTCAACATGCGTTCACTATTCCCAGTAGAAGCAGCAGTCAATTCGAAAATTTTAGCGACAGAAGTTCCTTGCGTTCCTGGGTACATTGCAGGAATGCCGTTGATGATATCCGCCACTAAACGTCCTTGACGATTCGCTGGCCATGCAAGAGGGATATTTGTAGGTGATCCATCCACAACATCTTTCACTTCAATAACATCCCCAATTGCGAAAATATTTGGGTAATTTGTTAGAAGCTGCTCGTTAACTTTGATAGCATTTTTAAAGCCAAGTTCGATGCCGCATTCTTTAGCTAATGTATTTTCTGGAGTAACGCCAATAGATAAAATGGTCATATCCGTTTCCAATACTCTGCCACTCGTTAATAACAGTTTTTTTCCATGATCTTTAAATTCTTTCAATCCATCATTTAGTAATAAGTTAACACCATGCATATTGATTTGAGTGTGCAATTGTTGTGCCATCTCAAAATCGATATTGGGCATGACTTGAGGTGCCATTTCAACTAATTGAACATCAAGGTCCAATATTTTAAGGTTTTCCATCATTTCTAAACCGATAAACCCACCACCAATGATGGTTGCAGTTTGGATGTCATTTTCGGCTATATATTCTTTAATAAGGTCCATATCAGGAATATTGCGTAATGAAAAGACATTTTTAGCAGTTTCCATACCTGGAATTGCGGGTGTGATGGCTTTTGCGCCAGTTGAAATAATTAGTTTATCGAACGTTTCTGTATAATTTTCACCTGTTTGATGATTCAAAACAGAAATTTCATTATTTTTTGGATCAATCGCAGTTACTTCAGAAAAATTGCGGATGTCTAATGCATATTGCTGCTCCATACCTTCAACAGTTTGTAGCAATAAGCTATCGCGCTCTTTAATTTCCCCACCAATGTGGTATGGAAGACCGCAGTTGGCAAATGAAATGTATTCACCTTTTTCAAAAAGAATAATAGTGTCATCTTCGTTTAAACGGCGAAGTCTAGTAGCAGCTGTTGCTCCACCAGCTACACCGCCGATAATAAGTATTTTTTGTGCCATGAGTAATTCTCCTTTGGATTTGATTGTTTTTTCACAATATAAAATATACCCTACTAGGGTATGATAGTCAAGTGTTTTAAGTCTATAATTAAAAGACTGTCAAATATGGTAACGCAACAAATAAACGGAAAGCCTCATAAGTGTACCTTTAGGGGTATGGTAGGTAAAAAGATTTTTTAAGGAGAAAGATATAAAAAGTTGAAAAATGCAAAGAACTATATAAAGCACTAAAGAAGAAAATGAATAGGGGGTAAAAGTTTGCTAATCTTTTCTCCATACTATTTCTGTAACAAATCAGTCTGGAGAAAAGATTTATTTGTAGTAAAAAGATTTATTTGTAGTAAGTAGTAGTAAATGGAAAGACTTAGTCTCTTTTGCTTTTCCACGAGAATTTGAGATAAAGCAATTCACTTTTTTTCATCCAGTAGGTTTAAATGCTTCGCTTAATCGGGAAAACTATTTTATAATGAAGTATGATTAAAATTTGATGAACATAAAGAGGGGTTAAAATGGATTTTACAAAGATGCATGGGATAGGCAATGATTATGTTTATGTAAATGATTTAGATGAAAAAATCACTAATCCAGCGGCCGTTTCTTTAGTTGTGAGTGATCGCCATTTTGGTATCGGATCAGACGGGTTAATTTTGATCCGGCCATCTAATAAAGCTGATTTTATGATGCGGATGTACAATGCGGATGGATCAGAAGGAGCCATGTGCGGCAACGGAATCCGTTGTTTCTCAAAATTCGTCTATGATAAAGAATTAACGGATAAACTAATGTTGACGGTCGAGACAAAAAGTGGCATCAAAACCATCGAATTAGAAAAAGAAGGCGACGAAATTACAAGAGCACGTGTTGATATGGAGATGCCTATTTTAAAAACAAAAGACATTCCTATGCGTTGGTCTGAGGAAGAATGCATCAACCAGCCTTTACAAGTGAATGGACAAACTTACCAAGTTACGGCGGTTTCAATGGGGAACCCTCATGTCGTTACGTTTGTGGAGGACACTAAAGGGATCGAAATTGAAAAAATTGGACCGTACTTCGAGCATCATGAAGTATTTCCAGAACAGGTGAATACGGAATTTATCCGTATCATCGACAATAAGACAATCGAGATGCGTGTATGGGAAAGGGGCTCCGGCGAAACATTGGCTTGTGGAACAGGTGCTTGCGCGGCAGTAGTAGCTGCCCATTTGAATGGCTATACTAGTAGAAAAGTAACGGTGAAACTGCTAGGCGGAGATTTATTGGTGGAATGGGATGAAGGAACGAATTTGGTTTATTTATCCGGTTCCGCCACAACAGTATACGAAGGAACGATAGATATTAGAGGAGTGAAAGCATAAATGGTTACAGTAAATCACGATTATCTAGACTTAAAAGGAAGTTATCTGTTCTCTACAATCGCAAAGAAGATTACAGCTTATCAAACGAAACATCCGGAAGCGAAGATTATCCGCATGGGTATTGGCGATGTAACGCAACCACTGGTGCCAGCTGTCGTAGAAGCGCTCCATAAAGCAGTCGATGAACAAACAAGCATGGATACGTTCCATGGTTATGCACCCGATTTGGGTTATGCTTTTTTACGTGAAAAAATCGTTGAACAGGACTACGAAGCAAGAGGCGCACATGTCGAATCCGATGAAGTATTCATTTCAGACGGAGCAAAGGGCGATGTAGCAAATATTCAGGAAATATTCGGACGGAACAACAAGGTCGCTGTTGGCGATCCGGTTTACCCTGTTTATGTGGATAGCAATGTCATGAGCGGACGTACAGGTACATACAATGCTGAAACGGAAATTTGGAGTGATCTTACGTATCTTTCTGCGACGAGTGAAAATGAGTTTACGCCTTCTTTACCGACAAATCATGTCGATTTGATTTACTTGTGCTACCCGAATAACCCGACAGGAACTACCTTGACGAAGGAAGCCTTGCAAGAGTGGGTTGACTATGCAAACAAGGAAGAGGCTATCATCATCTATGATTCTGCCTATGAAGCCTTCATCACGGAAGCGAACATCCCACGTTCCATTTATGAAATTGAAGGATCCAGAACGTGCGCCATTGAAGTCAGAAGTTTTTCGAAGACGGCAGGCTTCACCGGTTTGCGTTTAGGTTATACGGTCGTTCCGAAAGAATTGGTACGTGAAGGAGTTGCTCTACGTGATTTATGGGCAAGAAGACACTCTACGAAATTCAACGGCGCTCCGTACATTGTTTCGCGTGCAGGAGAAGCCGTGTATTCAAAAGAAGGTAAAAAACAAATTAAAGAACAAATCGCTTACTACTTGCGCAATGCAAAAACTATCCGTGAGTATTTGATGGAAGCTGGTTACGAAGTATTTGGTGGCGTAAATGCTCCTTATGTATGGACTAAAACACCAGAAGGAATGACGTCATGGGCATTCTTTGATTTCCTACTGGAAGAGAAGAACATCGTTGTGACGCCAGGTTCAGGTTTTGGCCCAAGTGGCGAAGGCTACGTTCGTTTCTCGGCATTCGGAGATTACGAATCGGTTCAGGAAGCAATGAAACGTATTACACAATAGACTATCTAGGCTTGAAGGCAGCTAGGCAATAGGCCAAGCTACTTCAAGTCTTTTTTTGTTTATTATCCAGATAAGCAATATAATTTTTAGCTAGCCCTATTTGTTCCTAATTCTTTTCGACGCATAATCTTCATGAAAAGCATCAAATTGGAATGGAAATGGAACTCGGTGGTCTGATGCTATAAGCACACGCAAAAAAGTTCAAGGTATTTTGCCCTTGAACTTTTTTGTCTGATGAAGTTCAGAACTTTGTCGTAACGTGTTTGATGCATAATCCAGACATAGTTGTTGACGATACCTAGTAGGGTTGCAATTAGATAGTTATTTATTTCATGTTTCTTCTCGCCGAATTCTATTCTGTATTTGACTACGACATGAGGCTATCTCTTACCATATCGATGTGTGGAATATTGTCTTCCAGGTAGATTTCTGAAATAGGTCGGAAACCGAATGATGTGTAAAATGTTTGCAGATAGGCTTGTGCTTGGGCATTCATGGGAAGTCCAGGATAGTGTTGATCCGCATAAGATAAAATGACTGTCAATAACTCTTCACCGAATCCGTTTTTCCTTTGTTCTTTCGGGACCATTACCCGCCCAATCCGGGTGCTGCCGGGTTCTAAAATAAGGCGTGCATAGGCCATAAATACATCATCTGCTTGTTTGAAGAAATGGATGCTTGTAAGATCAATATCATCGATTTCTTGATAGGCACAGTCCTGTTCAACAACAAATACAGTTGTGCGTTCTTTATAAATACGGTGGAGCTCATTGTTCGTGAGTTCTCCAAAATGTTTGATTATCCACATACTTAATCCTCCTGACAGAATAGCGATTTCCGTTCATAATAGCCTTATTATAGCAAAGTCGGCACAAATAAAAAATAGGCGAATTTTTTAGGGCATCCTCTAACAGAAAGGACTACGATAATCAGTCAAAAAAGAACACCTGAAACAAGATGAAATCTTTAAGGTTGAATAAATAAAAGACGCATCAAAAACGCTTAATAAATGTGTAAACAATGAATCTTCTGAGAGTCGTTTTGATAGTGCCTAGTATAGTCCGTTCAAGTGCAATATTAAATGAGGATAATAACTGCTGGCGCTATACAAGAGAACGATCCAATTGGTCAGGAATTGTTCCAGTAAGATCAGAATTAGATGTTAAGTTGGACTAGATTAACTTGTGAAATGGATGGTTTGTAGCTTATACAGTCAGTGTATTTTTTAATTTAAAAATAACATCTTTAATTAAAGCTGTTTGTATCCCTACGGAAAGAGTGGATAAATCTATTGTATCCACTCATATTAAGGTGTACAATCAAATAGGATTAGGTGTACCTTAAAGATGAAAAGGAGTATTATAATGAAGTTGTCAAAATTAAACAGAAATGAGTCAGTAGTGGTGACAAAAGTTGGTCATCCAGATCCACAAATGCAGCAACGGTTAATGGATTTGGGCTTTTATCCTGGAGGATTAGTCAAATTAGTGCTAGTTAGTCCAAAGAAAGATCCTAAAGCATATGAAGTAAGAGGGACGGTTATTGCAATCCGTAATGAGGATGCTAATTATATACAGGTAAAAATAAAGGAGAAAAACGATGTCGGATGAGTTTATATTGGAAAATGAAAAAAATGGGCATGTCATTTCTTTAGCAGGAAATCCTAATGTTGGAAAAAGCACTGTTTTTAATCAATTGACTGGTTTAAAACAACACACTGGTAATTGGCCTGGAAAAACGGTTGGTATCGCAGAAGGAACAAAGCAGCATAAAAATAACTATTATTGTTTAGTTGATTTACCAGGTACCTATTCCCTTTCGTCTAATTCAGAAGAAGAAGAGGTAGCACAAGATTTTATCCAATCTGATTTATCTGAAGCGACCATTTGTGTTTGTGATGCAACTTCATTAGAACGCAATTTAAATTTGGTGTTACAAATCATGCAAATGTCAGACAAAGTGGTGGTTTGTGTTAACTTAATTGATGAGGCACGTAAAAAAGGAATAGAGATTAATATCGATAAATTGCAATCGTTATTAGGAGTTCCTGTCATTGCTACAGCAGCACGTCAAAATGAAGGATTAGATAACTTAATGACTGCTATAGATAAAGTGGTTTCTGAGGAACTTAAAATGAACCCCTATATGAAAAAAGCTTTAGTTAGTTTAAAGGAAAACCAAGAAGAGAATACAAAAGCCTTATTAGATCGAGCGACAGTCATAGCTAACGATGTGATAAGCTTCACAAAAGAGGATCATAATCGCCGCGATCGCAAGCTGGATAAAATTTTGACGCAAAAACTGACCGGTATTCCAATTATGATTTTGTTATTAATTGTCGTTTTTTGGTTAACAATACAAGGAGCAAATGCACCCTCAAATGCTTTAGCAAGTATGTTTGGTACAATAGGGGCTTACTTGAATCAATTCGCGGCAGCTATTAATATGCCTGAGTGGTTGCGTGGCGCATTAATGGATGGAATTTATAATGTATTATCAACGGTTATTTCAGTAATGCTGCCACCAATGGCTATCTTCTTTCCTTTGTTTACCTTACTAGAAGATTTCGGTTACTTGCCGCGTGTCGCCTTCAACTTAGATAAGTTTTTTGCAAACGCAGGAGCATGTGGCAAACAAGCGCTGACGATGTGTATGGGATTTGGTTGTAATGCAGCTGGTGTAACAGGAACACGAATCATCAATTCACCTAGAGAAAAATTAATTGCTATTGTAACGAATAATTTTGTGCCATGTAATGGCCGGTTTCCAATATTAATTTCAATCATTACTATGTTCTTTGTAGGAAGTTCCGTAAGTTTGGGAAGTAGTTTACTTTCAGCGGTTCTTCTAGCTGGGACAGTTATTTTAGGGATATTAACAACATTTTGGATTTCTCAATTGCTTTCTAAAACGATTTTAAAAGGCGTTCCCTCTTCATTCACGTTGGAATTACCGCCTTATCGTAAACCGCAAGTTGGATCAGTTATTGTTCGATCTATTTTTGATAGAGCGCTATTTGTTTTATGGCGTGCAATTATTGTTGCTGCGCCAGCTGGATTAGTCATTTGGATAATGGCTAATGTTAGGATTGGTGACGCTAGCATATTGACCTGGATTACAACTGCAATTGATCCGTTTGCTCGTTTAATGGGCTTAGATGGAACCATTTTAATGGCTTTCATTCTTGGATTACCTGCAAATGAAATTGTTATTCCAATTATGGTTATGGGCTACTTGAGTAAATCAACGCTCTTCGAATTCGATTCATTAGATCAATTTAAAACACTTTTGCTAGATAATGGATGGACGTGGTTAACAGCAGTGAATACCATTTTATTTACGATTTACCACTGGCCATGTTCTACAACGTTAATGACGATATACAAAGAAACGAAAAGTGCCAAATGGACATGGATATCCTTCCTAGTACCAACAGTAATGGGAATAGTAACAACGATGATCGTTACCTTTTTAGCACATCTCTTTCATTTAGTATAAAAGGAAAAAGCTGTTACAATGACTAGTATCGTATACCAACTGACCTTAACAGGAGGTGAATCCAGTGAAAATAATTTCTGCTATGGACTCAATGAAGGGTTCTTTAACAAGTATTGAAGCCAATCGTATCATAAAAGAAGTTTTCCAAGATGAACAAATAGAGGTTGTAGAAATAGCCATTGCAGACGGAGGAGAAGGGACTGTTGAAGTTTTTGTAGAGAATGGACAGGGTGTCTATGAAACGGTGGCTGTTCATAATCTAAAAGGAGAGGCTATAGAGACAGTTTTTGGCTGGCTAGCAGAATCAAAAACAGCGATTATCGAAGCAGCTGCAGCTGCCGGTATCCAATTTTTAGATTTTAAAGAAGCCACACATCCTAAAAATACCAGTTCAATCGGTGTTGGCGAAACAATCCTAAAAGCATTAGATAAACAGGCTGAAACGATTATTATTGGACTAGGTGGCTCAGGAACGGTTGATGGTGGCATAGGAGCACTAGCAGCTTTAGGAGTAAGATTTTATGATAATCAAGGAGCAGAGTTGACTCCTGTTGGAAAGAATCTAGCGAATATTTCAAGCATAAACGAGGACAAATTAGATTCGCGTGTAAAAGAAACAACATTCATCGTTGCAGCTGATGTAGCGAGTACGTTAACAGGACCAGATGGGGCAGTCTATATGTTTGGTTTGCAAAAAGGGATTTTAGAAGAAGAGCTGTCAGCATATGAAAGGGCAATGGAACAGTTTAAGAGTATCCTTTTAGAAAATGAAGTAGATCACTTTGGCGACGGTGCAGCGGGTGGACTAGGTGCAGCATTTAGAAAAGTGTTAAGTGCTGAAGTTGTTTCTGGGCTAGAATTAATTGCAAAACAAGTCCAGCTAGAGACACTACTGAAGGATACCGACTTAGTAGTGACTGGTGAAGGGAAGCTGGATAATCAAACGCTGCAAGGAAAAGTACCTGTTGGAATCAGTCGCTTAAGCAAACAACGCGGGATTCCAACGATTGCTTTTGTTGGTGCGTTTACGGGTGACAGTGAAGCGTTTAAAAAAGTGGGTATCCATGCTGTAATACCCATCGTAGATCGAATTACTACATTAGAAGAAGCGATGGGAAATGCTGGAGAGAATTTAAAAAGAGCGGCTCAACGAACCAAGGAACTGCTATTTCTTTTAAACTCAATCGATTAAAAATAGCAAAAACCTCTCAGAAAAAATTCTGAGAGGTTTTATGTTTGAAAGAATCGTTCTATTCTACTTTTATTTCATAGTGATGGTAGCACGTAGTTGTATTTTATTGCATTGACAGAAGTACTCAAAACAGTGGCGGGTTTACTAGTGTTAACGATTACTCTTGTATACACGTTTCTAACGTTTCCTTGATAGATTGGATAACATGCTATTCTTTTACTGCTAAAAACAGATATTGTTTCTGCTGGATTAATGTATAAATCTTCAGTTTGAAGTTAAGACATAACAGCCACAAGCATACCAGGTTTCAAGACGTTTTCAGCTGTTTTTCTGTTTAGTTCTTCATACATAGATTTCACTTGCTCATAGTTAACGACAGGAACTTGTGTTGTTTCTGTTTGTTCTAATGCATCGACCAACGTTTGATAAAAATCTTGAGATTTTATGTTTAGTGATGCAACAGCATATATTAGTTTTTGATAGTATCAAAAGCAACCTTGTGTTACGTTAAAAAAATTGTCAGCGAATGAGTTAGCTAAATGAATATTTATTGATAAAGGATAATGATGAGAACGAAAAAGAATAGCCAAAGAGTGTGGAACATAAAAGTTGTTCAAAAAATTAAATAGAATAGAACTAAATGAAATAAAATACTTGAAAGGCATTAATAAAGAAAAAGCGAACACGAGTAAAGTAGGATGATACTACAATGTACTTACTTATCTATTTTTCTTATAGCCCTTATGTTAAAATATAGGTAAAAAGCTTTATGTGAGGAAGATTATGGAAAAAAAGAATCAATATCGTACAACTATAAAAATTTGCCCCCTATTTTATCAAGAGACTAAACGAATCAACCAACTTTTATTAAATAATATAACGAAAGAAGAAATTATTAAAAAGTTGAACGACCAAAATCATTTACAGTTAACGTCTGCTGCTCAAATAAAATCAGTTGGCAGCGAATTGTTGTATAGGCTGTCTTTACTCGATAAGAAAATGCAAGAGATGATTCAACAAGAAGATAACCAAACGTCTAAAACTTTAGTAGTCTACAGCATTCTTTGTGCTGATCGGTTATTCATAGAATTTGCTAGAGAACTTTATTTAGATAAATTATTAACGCTGTATACAGAAATTTCTAAACAAGAAGTCATTCGATTTATTGAGCGTAAAGCAGAAACAAATGAAACAGTTGCTAAATGGGAAGACTATACTTACAATCGATTAGCGCGTTCTTTTTTGCAAGTACTAAAAGAAGCAGGTTGGATTCATGAAATAAGAAAAAGTCATTACAAAATAGAGAAGCCATTCATTTCAATTGGAGCTAGAAATTACTTGAAAGAAGAAGGTTATACTCCAGCTGTAGAAGTAGTGTTAGGAGAGTTAATATGAGAACGACTCAAGAGAGATTGAATATTCTACAAGAAAAGTTAATAAGTCCTGACTTTTTAGAGAAACAAGGATTGGGAAATGAAATGAGTTATTATATTTTTGATTATGATCCCAAAGATGAACTTTTGATACGCAAAGCCATTCCAGAGATGACGACATATATCACTAAGCATACTGGAGATAGACATTTTCAAGAATTTAATCTTTACGATATCATCATTGATTTTTTTGAAGAACGAAATTATATGCAAAAGAATTTTCGAGCTGAAGAGAAACTAGGTAGTGAACGAGTGATTGAAAAAATGCAACAAGGATTAAAAATTGCTACTGAACGGGATGTGATTGTTAATTCTATTAAAGAAAAATTAAATGAAGATGCTATTGTTTTGATTACTGGAGTTGGAAAAGCGTACCCAATTATCCGTTCGCATGTCATTTTAAATAACTTACAATCAATTATCACTCACAAACCATTAATTATGTTTTACCCAGGCAGATTTGAAAATAATACGTTAAAATTATTTGATGTTTTTCACGATGATAATTATTATCGTGCATTTCAAATAGTACCTAGATAGGAGGAGTTAACTTGAAAATAAAAGAGTTGTTTTATAAAGATATTGAACGAGAAATCCAAGGTGTAGTTGTCGTTGATGAAAAAGAAGAAGCAAAAGCGGAGCAAGAGTTAGAAGAATTTGTTGTAACAGAAGAAATGGAAAAACATTTAGATACTTTTTTTGAGGCATATAATAAAGCTTATAAACAACCCACGGACAGGATTGGAGTCTGGATATCAGGATTCTTTGGTTCAGGGAAGTCGCATTTCTTGAAGATAGTATCGTATTTATTAGATAGCAACAAAATCGTTTCAGGAAAAAGACCTGTTGATTATTTTGAAGTAAAAATTCACTATCCGATGATACTACAAAAGATGAAAGATGCGATTAGCTACCAAACGGATGTTGTCCTGTTTAATATTGATTCTAAAGCTGGAGCAAATACGAAGCAAAGAAAATTAGCCGTTGTCAAAGTCTTTAATAAAGTGTTTGATGAGCACCGTGGATACAGCCCCTCTATACCCTGGATTGCTCATTTAGAAGAAACCTTAGAGGACAAAGGGCAATATGAAGTGTTTAAAAAGTCATTTGAAGAAAAAGCTGGTCTTATTTGGGAAGAAGGAAGGGATGAAGTTTTCTACAATGAAGATGAGATGATAGAAGCTCTTATGGAAGCAACAGATATGAGCGAAGAAAGTGCACGCCATTGGATTACAACTGGTGAGGAAAATTATGATGTTAGTGTTGATTCGTTTGCCAGACGAGTGAAAAAATATGTAGATCAAAAAGATTCTAATTACCGCCTAGTGTTTATGGCTGATGAAATGGGCCAATATATTTCTGATAATAAGGATTTAATGGTTGAATTGCAGACTGTAGCAGAAGATATCGGTCGTTATACAAAAGGGCAAGTTTGGGTAGTGGTCACAAGTCAACAGGATATTGACAATTTAGAAAATGATCTTTCTTCTTCGAATGATTTTTCAAAAATTCAAGGTCGCTTTCCGACTCGCCTAAGCTTAAGCTCTGCAAATGCTGATGAAGTTATCAAAAAGCGCTTATTGGCTAAAAATGACACGGCAAAACAAACGTTACAAATTACATACGATGAACGAATGCAAGCGGCTTTACGGAATAAAATTTCTTTTTCAACTGATACGGCTACATTAAAAGTATACGACACAATGAAAGATTTTGTTGATTTTTATCCTTTTGTTCCTTATCAAATTACATTATTACAAAAAGTACTAGAAGAAATTCGTAGACATGGACTTGCTGGTTCAAGTGTCTCCACAGGAGAACGAAATTTATTAGGAACGATTCAATTAGCTGTTTTACAGTATAAAGATAATCCTGTAGGTTCTTTAATTCCATTTCAATCGTTTTTTGCGAACCTAGACTCTAGTTTAGATTATAGTATACGATCAACTATTATAAAGGCACAACAAAATGCTAGTTTAAATAAATTTGACGTCGAAGTATTAAAATTATTATTTCTAATTCGGTATATTCAAGAAATTCCAGCTAATAGTGAAAATGTCGCGACTTTAATGATTAATCAATTAGATGAGGATAAATTAGAAGCAAGTAAACAAGTTGAAGAATCTTTAAGAAGATTAGTGAAAGAGTACTTAGTTCAGCGTAATGGATCTGAGTTTATCTTTTTGACTAATGAAGAACAAGATATCAACCGCGAAATTCAAAATATGGAAGTACCTACAGCCAACTTACTTAACCAAATTGGGGAAGTAATCTATAGTGATATACTCGACTTGAAAAAATACACACATTATTCGGTTTTGAATAAGAAAAGCGTCAGTTACAACTTTGACGTAGCTCGTTGGATAGACGATCGTGTTATTGGTAATGCTAACGCTGAAATAGGTGTACGAATGATTACTCCTTATTCGGATAGTTATCAGAATCCAGAAAGTATCTTGCAACTATCTTCAAGAGAAAACCAAGTAATTGTGGAATTAGATTCTACAGGAACGTTTTATGAAGATATGTTAAATATTATGAAAATTGATCAGTATTTACGTGTGAATTCTTCTCGTAAACGGACAGACTTAGAACAGGATATTTTAAACCGTAAAGCTCGTGAACGAAATGAGTTAACAGCCACTATTCAAGTTCAATTGCGGAATGCTTTAGAGCATGCACATATCTATATTTACGGTTCAGAAGTAGAAGTTAGTGGAACAAATGCTCCTTCAATTATTAGTGCTGGCTTACATCAATTGGTAACAAATATTTATCGCCATCTTAATTATGTCCAAAAATTTTATGAACGGAGTGATTTTGATTCAGTTATTAATGAAGATGATATCGAATTACTAGAGATAGGGATAGACGGTAATGATGAAAATCACTTAGCTACTGAGACTATCCAACAGTATATTCAGCGACAGTCCGAAAGAAAAATTACGTTCACATTGTTTAACTTGATTCAAGAATTTCAAATAAAACCATATGGCTGGCGTGTAGAGGATATTCTAGTCTCTATCATACGTTTAGTTAAGGCAGAAAAAATCATTCTAAAAACAAATCATCAAACCATTGAGTTGCAAGATCCAATGCTAGAACGACAACTGATGAACCGAAACTCCCAAGAAAAAATGCTTATTCAAAAAAGAAAAGTGATTGACGAACGAATCCTCCGTGAGGTTAAGCAACTCCATAAAGATTTATTTGGAGTTCGTTTAACAGAAGATAAAGAAGATAGGATAGCCGAAGAATTTCGTGCGAGATTAGAACGGAAACAAAAAGAATTACACACACTACTAGAAAAATATCGAGAACATTTTTATCCGGGGCAAGAAGAGATCAATCAGTATCTGAAAGATATTACCCAAGTAGTTCATGTACAAGATACGTTAGATTTTATTCAAACTTTACATCGGACAGCAATGGACCTGTATGATGATGCGGATGAAATGATAGAAATACAGACATTCTTTAAGTATAGTCAAGTAGTTTATGATGAAGCTTACAAAATACGCAATCGGTTTAAAGATGATCAATCCATGATTCAACTTGAAGAAACTTTAAGCGTGGGAAATGAAATACAAAATATTATAAAAATGGCACGTCCATATAAACGGTTGAGCGACTTACCAAAATTAGTCGAACAATATAAACAGTCATTAACGGAAGAAATGAATAGAGAAATTGGACCGCTAATGGATAACGTAACAAACAAAGAAAAAATATTACTCGATTCTATTCAAACGGACAAAGAAGTAAATCAGCACTTTGTTCATAGTATTCGCAGTCGCTTTGAGGTATTAAAACAAAAGGTTGATAACTCTGGCACGTTGAAAGATTTAAGTGCTGCTAAATCTGAAGTCGAGTTTATTACAGATCAACTATCTAGTCAAATTAATAGATACCAGCATGAACTAGCGGAAGAACGGCGAATAGCATTAAAAGCAAAACAAAATATACAAAAAGAAAAATCTTATCCTGAAAAAGAAGAAGTTGAACCCATCATACATGAACCACAAGCAGTATTGGTACATGTCAGTCAATTGATACCCTCTAGTAGCTACACTATTCGAAATGAAGCAGAGTTAGCTAAGTTGATGGAAGAAATGAAACTAAGACTTCAAAAAGAGTTAACAGAAAATAAATACATTCAATTTATCTAATAAAAGAAAGAGCTAAATCATTTTAGCTCTTTTTTAAAATGAAAGAAGTGTGAGTATGGATAAAACAAGTTTGAAGATATTTGTATTGAATGCAAGACGAGAATTAACTAATTTAGTGATTGCACAAGCAGCAAGCTGGGGAATTACTTCTGGAAGAATGGCAGAGAAAACGTATTTAGAAGATGGCATGATTATCAATGGTCAAGTCGTCGATGCTGATACAGCAAATAATTATGACCATTTAGTCAAACGAATTGAATTGAATGGTTACGAAGAAGTTATAAAAGAAGCGACATATACTTGGTTCAATCGCTTTGTAGCTTTAAGGTACATGGAAATTCATGATTATTTACCTATTCGAACTCGAATTTTATCATCAACAAAAAAAGGGAAAAATGAGCCAGATGCTCTTACGGAAATAAACTATCTTATTGAAGAGCTTAAAATGGACAAGGAGGTCGTCTATAAATTACAAGATGAGCATAGAGTAGATGACTTATTTAACTATCTTATTGAAAAGCAGAGCAAACAATTAGAAACAATGATTCCAAATGTTTTTGATAAAATAGAACGCGATTTATTTCTATTGTTGCCAAATGGTCTGCTGAAAGAAAATGGTTTCATAGAACATCTTATAGAGGATATACCTGAAGAAGATTGGTCAGAAATAGAAATTATTGGATGGTTGTATCAATACTATATTTCTGAAGAAAAAAATACTATTTTCGCAAATATCCGTAAAAAAAAAATTGGGAAAAATGAAATCGGTCCAGCAACTCAAATATTCACTCCTAAATGGATTGTACAGTATTTGGTAGACAACTCATTAGGAAGGCTATGGATAGAGAACAATCCAAGTACTCAATTGCGTGATTTCTTACCCTATTATATTGAAGATGCAAAACAGTCAGAAAGTGTGATGCAACAATTAGAAAGGGTAAAGGGTAAGACTATTAAGCCTGAAGAAATAAGAGTAATGGATCCAAGTATGGGTTCAGGACATATGTTATTGGAAGCATTTGAAGTCTTAAAAGAAATATATTTAGAACAAGGGTATCGTATTCGTGAAATCCCAACATTGATATTAGAAAATAACTTATACGGATTAGATATTGATAAAAGGGCTTCTCAATTGGCAAGTTTTGTTCTGGTTATGAAAGCACGTTCGTACGATCGTAGCTTTTTCGAACGAGATAGTACATTACATTTATTGGGTTTTGAAGAAAGTAATGATCTTTCTTTAATCGAAAATATAGTGATTGGAAATTTAGACGAAGCGAATAAAGAGCTTGGAAAACTGTACGAAAACTTTGAAGATGCAAAATTATATGGCTCAATCATTAAACTCTCGCCAGTAAATATTGAAGCAATTGAACAAGCACTTAACGATATTAAGGACTTATCCAATAACGACATTTTTGCACAAGAATTTTTAGAATATATTAGCCCTCACATTGAACAACTTATTCATCAATATCAACTCTTGTCGCGTACATACCACGTTACAGTTACAAATCCACCTTATATGGGAAGCAGTGGTATGAACGATTCATTAAAGAAGTATGTAAAGAAACATTATCCAGTAAGTAAATCGGATCTATTTGCAGTAATGATGGAAGTTGAATTTAATTTAACTAAAAATAATTATTATGTAGCTATGATTAATCAACATGCATGGATGTTCCTAAGTTCATATGAAAAGTTACGAAAATCGGTTATTAAAACTAAAACAATTAGTAGTATAGTTCATACCGGAACAAGAACATTTCCAGAAATAAATGGGGAAATAGTACAAAGTGTATCTTTTATCATTAAAAATCAAAAGACTAAAGATTTTATCGGTAATTACGTACGTTTAGTTGATTATACTAGTGAAGAAAAACAATATCAGATTTTAAACAAAAAAAATAATTATAATATCACACAAAATAATTTTGAAAAGATACCAGGAAGTCCAGTAGCTTATTGGCTATCCGATGCTATAATCAATAAATTTTCTGAAAACCTATCTTTAAGCACATCTTCTGAGCCTAGACAAGGTCTAGCAACAGGTGAAAATGATAGGTTTCTACGTTATTGGTTCGAATTAATGACAACCGAGATTAATTTTAATGCTTCAAGTATTCAAAATGCTTTAGAAAGCAGATATAAATGGTTTCCTACGTCAAAAGGCGGATCATTTAGGAAATGGTATGGTAATAATAATTACGTAGTTGAGTGGGAAAATGATGGACGTAATATGAAAAATTTTATTAATTCAGAAGGAAAACAACGTTCCGTTATTCGTAATCCATCTTATTATTTCAAAAAAGGAATAACATGGTCAACGATTAGCAGCTCATTACCGTCATTTAGATACCATGATAATGCGATTTTTGAAACTAAAGGCTCCGTTCTTTTTCCACTTAAAGATGAAGATTTTTATTATATTTTTGGGTATATGAATACTAAATTAGTTGTTTTATTTTTACAATGTCTATCTCCTACATTAGATTTTCATGAAGGTCCAATGGGTAAAATTCCTTTTATTAATGGACATAGCGAAAAGGTTAATGAAATAGTAAAGAGTAATATAAGAGTATCCAAGCAAGATTGGGATTCATTTGAAACGTCTTGGGACTTTGAAAAGCACCCCTTCATTACCTATCAAGAAAACTTTGGAACTATAGAAAATATATTTCAAAGGTGGTCTAATGTAGCTGAAAATAGATTTAATGAATTAAAAGAAAATGAAGAAGAATTAAACCGACTATTTATTGATATTTATGGTCTACAAGATGAACTAACTCCTGAAATAGAAGACGAAGACGTCACCATAAGAAAAGCAGATTTAAGTCGTGATGTTAAAAGCTTTTTATCTTATCTAGTAGGAGTCATTTTCGGTCGTTATTCCTTGGACAAGCCAGGCTTAATATATGCTGGTGGTGACTTTGAATTAGAGCAGTATCAGACATATAAACCAGATAAAGATAATGTTATTCCAATAACAGATGAACATTATTTCGAAGACGATATTGTGTCTCGGGTAATAGAATTAGTAAAGATTATTTTTGGAGAACAAACGGTTGAAGAAAATCTACAGTTTATCGCAGAAGCTCTAGGAATGAAAACGAATGAAAATTCAAGAGAGGCTCTTCGCCGGTATTTTATGAAAGATTTCTTTAAGGATCATAAAAAGATATATCAAAAAAGACCTATTTATTGGCAAATGACAAGTGGAAAAGAAGACGCATTTAAAGGGTTAATTTACTTGCATCGTTATGAAACAACTACTTTAGCTCGTGTTCGTACAGATTATGTATTGCCATTAACGAATACTATTTCTGAATTGATGCGCCAAGCACAGCTTGTTAGTGATGGCAGTGATTCTTCAAAAGAAGTTGCTAAAGCTCAAAAGACTAAAGAAAAATTTCAAAAGCAATTACAAGAATTAAGGGATTATGACTTAATATTGAAGAATTTAGCGGATCAAGAAATTGAGTTAGATTTAGACGACGGTGTAAAAATTAATTACGAGAAGTTTCAAAATATCCCTGTAACAGGAACAGAGAATCATAGGGTGACTCAAATGAATTTGTTAGAAAAAATATAAGGAAAGATCCTTCCTAGATAGTAAGTTTATCTGGGAAGTTTTTTTATGGAAATTTAGAATAGAAAAAGCACTCTGTTTGTAAAGGGTTGTAATGACATGTTACAATAATAAGAAAAGGAGGAGTTTCTATGAGTACAATTAAGGCTAGAAAACAAGGGAATTCGATTATGGTTACCATACCTAGTTCTTTTGGTGTTAAAGAAGGAGAAGAATTTTTTTTCATCAAAAAAGATAATGGAGCTATCGTAATGATTCCTAAAATTAACAATCCTTTTGAGATTGCTGAAGATGGCGAATTCTATACTCCAGATTTAAACGTCGGTTTTGTCCCTGTTAAAGGAGAATTAGATGAGCTATAAACCTAAACAAAGAGATATAGTCATTATTGATTTTGCGCCGTCAAAAGGCTATGAAATCAATAAAAGACGTCCTGCATTAGTGGTAAGCAGTGATGATTATAACCGTGCAACGAATCTTGTGATTGTTTGTCCGATTACAACGACAGAAAAAGAAAAAGTCTTTCTTATTCCAATTGAATCAGACAAATTACGAGCTAACGGAATAGCTACCAGCAAGGTAAATACAAACCAAGTTTTTTCATTAGATTATACAGAAAAAGCTACTAGGAATATTCAATTTTTAGATAGAATAGAAGAAGAAACGTTTTACCAAATTGTTCAAATGTTTATGCATAATTTTTCGTTTAAAATTTAAAAGACTAAAGAGAGTTAATAAATAAAAAAAGAAGCACACTTCACTTTAATGTTATAAGTGGAATGTGCTTCTTTTAAATTAAAATGAATGCTAAACATAGTAGTAAATAGTGTATCTTCTTGTTAAAATAGGTATAGTTTACTTTGGATTATTTATTAAACGAGTAATAAAAAGAAATAGACTAGCTTATCTAATAGCCAATATGATTTTTAGCGAACGAAAGTTATAAGATAGAATAATAATAAACAACTAGTGATAAGAAAGTATGGTGAAGTAGTGTTTGAAGCTGAAGTAAAATTAAAAGAACGTTTTAAACAACCCTTACGAGATGAGCAAATAAGAAGAATTATCTTTTGGTACGATGAAACGCAAAGTTATGTATCTGAAGTAGATGAGTACAAGTTAGAAGACGTTCATACGATTAAAGTTAATGAGAATAACTTGATTTATACAAAGTACCTTATTGAAAAAGAATTTCCAAATGATTCTTTTTTATTGTATTTTGGGGAAGCAAAGCCCCTTGAAAAACAGAATAATCCCTTGTTAGATATTTATTTTTATTCAGAAGAATTTAAACTGGATGCGATGGCAGCAATCATGGACGAATTAGGACTAGACGATAATGAAAGTGATTATTTCTTCCAGTCCCATGCAGCTTTTTTTCAAAATAAGAAACGGCAAAAAGAATTTCGCGATTTATTGATAGGAGATAGCGACAAGTCTATCGAAAAATTAACGTTAGGAATTATGTGTGTATTGGTTAAAGCAAAAGAGTTCAGTTTTTCAGTTGTTTGTGAGAAATTATTTGCAGAATTAGCCCAAGATTCTAGCTTATCTTGGGAACAAATTGAGAAATTTGGTAAACCAAGTGAGTTTTGGGAATTTGCAGAGAACAAATTTTATTACCACAAAGAGAAGCCAAGTTTAAGAGATTTTCTTATCAGCATTTTTGTATCTAAGTTATCAATAGATTATAATGAAAAGATTCCTGCTAATTGGGACAATTATCTAATAACACCTGAAAATAACAGCGTTGTTTTTTTAAACCGTTGGATGAATCAAGTTAACGGGAAGATAGAATACAAGAAAGTAGCTATACTGGTTGCAAACGAATTAAAATTCCAAAAGTTCTTAAAAAAGAAATCAAGTGAATTCTTGTCTCAATCGGATACTTTTTCTGAAATAGAAGACTATTTAGTTGAATCAACTATTGATGCACTTCTTATACCTGTTGTTAGGCACAACCAGATAGAGCAACTCATCTTAAATCGACGAAATAGTTTTTGGTATTCGAACTATAGCAGTCAATATAAAGCATTACTAGCTGCAAGTCGGTTGCTACTCAAAATCAATGGAATTGATCAGAACGGTATAGAATCAGGAACAGAAAAATTATGGCATGCTTATCAAGAGAACTACTATCAAATAGATACGTATTACCGTCATTTTAACGTTTCATTTACTCAATTAGAAAATCCTTCAGATAATTTTTACCAGTTACAAGAAAAAGTTGAGAATTTCTATATAAATGGCTTTCTACAGATTTTTGCAGAAAAATGGACAGCAAACCTTAATCAAATGGAGACCTTTGAAATCGAGGGAATAGCAAAACAAACGAACTTTTATCAAGATGATATAAAAGAATACGTAGATAAGGATACTCGTGTATTCGTTATTATTTCTGACGCATTACGCTATGAAATAGGTGTGGAGTTAGCTGAAGAACTAGAAAATAGTCACTACTATCAAGTAAATGTAAAAAATATGCAAGGTGTTTTACCTAGCTATACAGGGTTGGGAATGGCTAGTTTGTTGCCTCATCAAGAGCTTGAAATAGTAAGAAATCAGATAATAGTAGACGGAATGAGCAGTCAAGGTCTAGATAATCGGAATAAAATTATGGGAAAAAATATAGGAATGAATAAAGGCAGAGCTTTCAGGGCTAAAGATATCCTAAATGCTACTAAAACAGAGTTAAGAGAACAATTCAGTGGTGGATTAGTTTACTATATTTATCATAACACTATTGATGCCACTGGTGACCATGCTGCTAGTGAGGATAAAGTATTCCAAGCTGTGGAGACCGCAAAATCTGAATTGATACGACTATCAGATAAACTAGTAAATAATCTCAGTGCGTCACATCTGTATATTACAGCTGATCACGGATTTATGTATACAAAAAAACCATTGGCAAGTGTGGACAAAGTCTCTATGCCTACCAATCAATTTATTGAAAGCAATCGGCGTTTTTATATTGATTCAACAAAAGAAGCTTCAAGTGTATTTCATACATTTAAACTCCCACTGGCTAATCAAGAGGAGCAATTTGTCCATATTCCGAAAGGTGTTTTACGGATTTCAGTTCAAGGAGCAGGTGCAAATTATGTTCATGGAGGTTCGATGCCTCAAGAATGTTTA
This sequence comes from Carnobacterium funditum DSM 5970, assembly GCF_000744185.1. Classification (NCBI taxonomy): domain Bacteria; kingdom Bacillati; phylum Bacillota; class Bacilli; order Lactobacillales; family Carnobacteriaceae; genus Carnobacterium; species Carnobacterium funditum. The sequence continues at coordinate 1,830,306 of NZ_JQLL01000001.1, forward strand.
ATCCCTCTATTAGAAATCAAAGCAGAAAGAGGACGTGATACTCGTAAACGAGTGGGGATACAACTTGTTAGTGAGCAAAATCGAATTACGAATGTAGTAACGTATTTAACTTTTTTACAACTACAACGAGTAACCAAAGAAAATAAAAGCCAAGCTGTGAGAGCTTATTTTGAAGATAAAGATAAAAATAAACTATCAAATGAAATCATTCTATTAGCGGATTCAATTAGTGAATCTCCAGAAGACCGAATTACAACTGGAAAATTTACTTTTATTCAACGTCTATATAGTCTAAAAGAAAGTTATTTTTTCGTACTAGAAGACGCTCAGACTAATGAAGAATTGGATAGACGTTACTTTACAATTGATTTATAAAAATGAAATAAAAAGTGCTTGTAATGTTAAAAAACATAGTATATACTTTAGGTGTAAAGTTTTAGCCGACTTTGCAAGGAACGTATAGTAAAGGGAGTGCTCTGCACTCTCCTGTAAAGCACTAACCCCATTTTCTTCGGAGAATGGGGTTATCTTTTTCAGAGATTCGAAAACGGTTTCTTTGTATTATAATAAGAATATAAAACAAGTGATATTTAGGAGGGATAGGATGGGTTATAGAATTGGTTTAGATATTGGAATCGCTTCTATTGGTTATTCCATTTTAAAAACAGATGAGAATGGAAATCCAAAAAAAATTGAATTTTTAAACTCAGTTATTTTTCCAATAGCTGAAAATCCAAAAGATGGTAGTTCACTGGCAGCTCCAAGAAGAGAAAAGAGAGGGCTACGGAGAAGAAATAGACGCAAAAACTTTAGAAAGTATCGTACCAAGAGATTATTTATAGAGAGTGAACTATTAACAGAAAAAGGTATTCGAACTATCTTTGAAAATATAGCTGATAAAAGTATTTATCAGCTACGTTCAGAAGCATTAGATAAATTATTAACAAATGAAGAATTATTTCGTGTTTTTTATTTCTTCTCAGGGCATCGTGGGTTTAAATCCAATCGAAAAGCAGAACTGAAGGATAGTGACAATGGACCAGTGCTGACAGCTATTAGTGAAACGAAGAAAGCTTTACATACTACTGGCTACCGTACATTAGGAGAATACTATTATAAAGATAGCAAATTTGATGAGCACAAAAGAAATAAAGAACATGAATATTTAACAACGCCTGAGCGTAGTTTACTGGTTGAAGAAATAAAAGAGATCATCTCTAAACAACGAGGATATGGTAACGAAAAACTAACAGAAAAGTTTGAAGAAGCTTTTATTGGAAATCAATCTGATAAAGGGATTTTTAATCAACAACGTGATTTTGACGAGGGTCCTGGTGAGAATAGTCCTTACGCCGGTGATCAAATTGAGAAAATGATCGGTTGGTGTACATTTGAAAAGGAAGAAAAAAGAGCGCCGAAAGCTAGCTATACTTTTCAGTATTTTGATCTATTGTCAACGGTAAATAATCTTCGGATACAAGAATACGCTGGAGAATCATATAGAAATTTAATAGTTGAAGAAAGACAACTACTTATTGATAAAGCTTTTGAGAAAGAAAAAATTACCTATAAAGATGTGAAAAAATTATTAAACTTAGATGAATATGCAAAATTTAATTTGCTTAATTATGGGAGTAAGATTGAAGCCGAGGCAACGGAAAAAAAGACAACCTTCGTTTCTTTGAAAGCGTATCATAAATTGAAAAAGACAGTAGGTAAAGAAGTATTCAGTGAAATGTCCCCAGTTGTTATAGATGAATTCGCGTATATTTTAACAGCTTTTTCAAGTGACAATAGTCGAATGCGTGAATTTAAGAATCGATTAGATTTATCAAATGAGTTAGTTGAAACATTATTGTCTATAACCTTTTCAAAATTTGGAAATCTTTCAATAAAAGCAATGAAAAAAGTTATCCCTTATTTAGAATTAGGAGATACTTATGATAAAGCGTGTGGTGAAGCAGGATATGATTTCAGGCAAAATCATATTAATGAAGAATATATTAAAGAAAATGTAGCGAACCCTGTAGTTAAAAGAGCTGTAAGTAAAACAATTAAAGTTGTAAAACAAATTATCAGTAAATATGGACCTCCGGATGCAATTAACATTGAATTAGCTCGCGAATTAGGTAAAAGTAATGAAGAAAGAAATAAAATAAAAAAACGTCAGGATGAGAATCGCTCTTACAATGAAAAAGTTGCCTCTCAAATTTCAGAACTGGGATTTGCTGTAAACGGTGAGAGTATTATCCGTTTAAAACTTTGGTTTGAACAAAAGAACTTAGATCCATACACGGGGCTATCTATTCCTTTGGATGATGTATTTTCATATAAGTACGATGTAGATCATATTATTCCTTATAGTAAGTCTTTTGACGATCAATTTACTAATAAGGTATTAACGAGTACTGCTTGTAACAGAGAAAAAGGAAATCGTATTCCAATGGAGTATTTAGGAAATAACCCAATCCGTGTAAAATCTTTAGAAGCAGTAGCTAACCAAATTAAGAATATAAAAAAACGTGAAAAATTATTAAAACAAACGTTTAGTAAAGAAGATACAGATGGATTTAAAGAACGAAATTTAAAAGATACCCAGTATATTTCGAAATTATTAAAGAGTTATTTTGAACAAAATATAATTTTTTCTGAAAGTTTAGAACAAAAACAAAAAGTATTCGTAGGTAATGGCGTTGTCACAGCAAGGTTGCGTGCAAGATGGGGACTAAATAAAGTGAGAGATGACGGAGATAAGCACCATGCTATGGATGCAACAGTTGTAGCTTGCATGACACCTACATTAATCCGTATGTTAACGTTATATAGTAGGAGACAAGAGGTTAGAGCAAACCTTGATTTATGGCAAACATATGATGAAAAAGAGGATCCAGATTTTCTGAAATTATCAAAAATTAAAAGAGAACAGTATGAAAGTTTATTTTCTAAGAGATTTCCAGAACCCTGGCCAGGATTTAGAGATGAGCTTTTAATTAGAATGTCAGAAGATCCGAAATCGTTGATAAAGAATTATCCAACAGTTAAAGCTAACTATTCTGAACAAGAAATAATGGATTTAAAACCGATGTTTGTTGTTAGATTAGCAAATCATAAGATAACAGGTCCTGCCCATCAAGAAACAATTAGAAGCGCTAAGCTATTAGACGAAGGCAAGACAGTTAGCCGTATGTCAGTTGATAAGTTGAAATTAGACAAAAATGGTGAAATAAAAACAGCTAAATGGGAATTTTATCAGCCAAGTGATAATGGATGGAAAATAGTATACGAAGCAATACGACGTGAACTTGAAAAGAATGATGGAGATGGAACAAAAGCTTTTCCGGAAAAAGAATTTACGTATGAATTCAATGGACACTCACATACTGTTAGAAAAGTACAAGTAGTTCAAAAAACTACTTTATCTGTTCAATTAAATGATGGAGAACAAGTAGCAGATAATGGATCAATGGTACGAATTGATGTATTTAAAACGGCTAAAAAATATGTGTTTGTTCCCATTTATGTTAGCGATACAATTAAAAATGAGTTGCCTAACAAAGCCTGTGTTGCACATAAACCATATAAAGATTGGCCGGAAGTTGATGAAGCTGAATTTCAATTTTCTTTATATCCGCGAGATATGCTTCATATCAAGCATAAAACAGGATTTACGGCTTTTTATAATGGAGAAAACAAAGGACCTTCAAAAATAAGTGATTTTTATGGGTATTTTACTGCGGCTGATATTGCTAATGCACAAATAAATATTGTTTCTCATGACAACAGCTTTTTAGGTAAAGGTATTGGTATTGCAGGACTAGAAAAAATAGAAAAATATGCAGTAGATTATTTCGGTAATTACCATAAGGTAAATGAAAAAGTTAGGCAAGCATTCCAACGAAAGAAGGGATAATTATGGCATTTCGAAATATTTATATAGAAAATCCTGCTAGGCTAAGTATAAAAGATAAACAATTGGTTGTCAGTCAAAGTAAGGACTATACAATACCAGTTTCAGATATTCAGAGTTTAGTCATTGATAATCTGCAAACAATTCTAACTGCTCCAGCTTTATCTTTTCTAGCTGAAAATCAAGTAGCTGTATTTATCTGTGATCAAAGACATATGCCTAGTGCTGTTCTTACACCGCTAGGGAATTATTCCAGAAAATTGCAAGCCTTAAATTACCAGTTGAGTACTACGAAACGATTTAAAGATAGGATTTGGCAAAAAATTATAAAACAAAAGATTGCCAATCAAGCTACTTGCTTAAAAATGAATGATAAACTAAAAGTACCAGAACTTGAACAGTTATCTAAACAAGTAATTGAGGGTGATCGTACCTATTGTGAGTCTGCTGCAGCTAGGCTTTATTTTATTAATTTGTATGGTGAAGGGTTTAGCCGAAGAGTAGATAATGTACAAAATGCGGCTATGAACTATGGCTATGCAATAATTAGAGGTGTAATAGCAAGAGATATCTGTTCATATGGTTATGAACCTTCATTAGGAGTTTTTCATAGCAATGAACTAAATGCATTTAATCTTGCAGATGATCTTATTGAACCTTATCGTCCTTATGTAGATTTATGGGTATCTAAAAATATTTCAGAAGATGAGCGTTATTTCTTACCTAAACATCGAAGATCGTTAGTGTCGTTACTTTTTACAGAAGTAGAAATAGACGACGAATATCATTCATTGACAAACGCTATTCGGAAAACAGTTTCTTCGTTCTCAAGCTGTTGCCGAGTAAACTCTACAAAGTTTTTGAAATTACCAAAACTAATAATATTGAAACAACATGAGTATGAGTAGATTTATGAGAGTATTAGTTATGTTTGATTTACCAGTAGTAACAAAAAGAGAACGAAGAACTGCGACAAAATTTCGGAAATATCTTTTAAATGAAGGCTATGTTATGTTGCAATATTCAATTTATTATCGAATCTGTAACGGATATGATATGGCAAAGAAATTTAGTTATCAAATAGAAAATCATGTCCCAGAAAAAGGTTCTGTACGCATGTTAACCTTGACAGAAAAACAATTTAGTGAAATGAGATTACTTGTAGGGGACCCTTTACCCAATGAGGAGAAGGTGAAATCCGATAATTTGACCGTTTTTTAGACACGACGAATAACCCTTAGGCCTATACTGCTTGTGGGTTATTTGTTGTACCTATTTAATTTTAGCCGATTTTGTAAGGAACGTATAGCTCTACTAAAATAGTAAACTCTTTTGGGTTTATTTAATTTTAGCCGATTTTGTAAGGAACGTATAGCAACAACGGTCTAAACACTGTTCCCTTAAGGATTTAATTTTAGCCGATTTTGTAAGGAACGTATAGCACAATCTAATCTATGAGTTTATTGAAATGAATTTAATTTTAGCCGATTTTGTAAGGAACGTATAGCAGTATTTAAACTCTTCAACCGTTTGTTTAGATTTAATTTTAGCCGATTTTGTAAGGAACGTATAGCTGCTGATTGAAAACGAGTTCCTTTGTCAACATTTAATTTTAGCCGATTTTGTAAGGAACGTATAGCCCACTGATATCGTTACCATATTTCTCCATATTTAATTTTAGCCGATTTTGTAAGGAACGTATAGCAAGGCAAGGTAACAGTTAAAGTTCATTCCAATTTAATTTTAGCCGATTTTGTAAGGAACGTATAGCAAGGCAAGGTAACAGTTAAAGTTCATTCCAATTTAATTTTAGCCGATTTTGTAAGGAACGTATAGCCACCACCGCCAGTCCCTGTACCGGTCCAATATTTAATTTTAGCCGATTTTGTAAGGAACGTATAGCAGCTATGGAGGATATAGCAGTAGGTGCATCATTTAATTTTAGCCGATTTTGTAAGGAACGTATAGCCGACAGAAGATGCCATGTATCAATCTATCTATTTAATTTTAGCCGATTTTGTAAGGAACGTATAGCCTACAGAAGATGCCATGTATCAATCTATCTATTTAATTTTAGCCGATTTTGTAAGGAACGTATAGCTTTAGGTCTACATTTTTAACGTTAGACATAATTTAATTTTAGCCGATTTTGTAAGGAACGTATAGCCGGCATCTATTATTCACCTGAAGGGGAAATATTTAATTTTAGCCGATTTTGTAAGGAACGTATAGCTGCCGATAGTGTTGAGTTAAAAACAACCGATTTAATTTTAGCCGATTTTGTAAGGAACGTATAGCTTGGGAAGGGTGGAGAAAATGGCACAACTGAATTTAATTTTAGCCGATTTTGTAAGGAACGTATAGCATGAACGGCATAGCGTAAGTTTTCACCCGTATTTAATTTTAGCCGATTTTGTAAGGAACGTATAGCAGATAATGCGTATATACAGGGGTATATTCGATTTAATTTTAGCCGATTTTGTAAGGAACGTATAGCATTCTAGGAGAATAAAATATACCTCTACCAATTTAATTTTAGCCGATTTTGTAAGGAACGTATAGCTGACAGGTGACTCCGTACACCTTTTAAAAATTTAATTTTAGCCGATTTTGTAAGGAACGTATAGCACACTACAGTTTTGTAATTCTGTATATCCAATTTAATTTTAGCCGATTTTGTAAGGAACGTATAGCCAACAGATGGAACGACTACAAATGACCTTGATTTAATTTTAGCCGATTTTGTAAGGAACGTATAGCTTAATCGAGTGTTTGCAAGTAGAGATAAAGATTTAATTTTAGCCGATTTTGTAAGGAACGTATAGCATCCTACCTATTTCAGAAATGTATTAGATAATTTAATTTTAGCCGATTTTGTAAGGAACGTATAGCAAAAGGCGTATTAATACCAGGTATTTGTAAATTTAATTTTAGCCGATTTTGTAAGGAACGTATAGCTGAAATTGAAAGTACACCTGTTGGCATTAAATTTAATTTTAGCCGATTTTGTAAGGAACGTATAGCTGTTGCAAATATAGCAACAAGTGCCAGTAATTTAATTTTAGCCGATTTTGTAAGGAACGTATAGCAGGAAGCAACTAACGACCCTATTATAACAAATTTAATTTTAGCCGATTTTGTAAGGAACGTATAGCAGTTATTAAATTTTGTCATGTTTTACCTCCATTTAATTTTAGCCGATTTTGTAAGGAACGTATAGCACCAATTACGGTTTTTATATACCCCCCCACATTTAATTTTAGCCGATTTTGTAAGGAACGTATAGCACCAATTACGGTTTTTATATACCCCCCCACATTTAATTTTAGCCGATTTTGTAAGGAACGTATAGCACCAATTACGGTTTTTATATACCCCCCCACATTTAATTTTAGCCGATTTTGTAAGGAACGTATAGCGGTATGAACGTCCCTTAGCAAGTGCTGGGGATTTAATTTTAGCCGATTTTGTAAGGAACGTATAGCAAAGAGTAAATACTCTTGAAGTTGAGGCAAATTTAATTTTAGCCGATTTTGTAAGGAACGTATAGCTTTGTGTTTGTAGTGCCTCGCCTATAATAAATTTAATTTTAGCCGATTTTGTAAGGAACGTATAGCTGCCTGTATTGACATTGAACCAAATGCAACATTTAATTTTAGCCGATTTTGTAAGGAACGTATAGCTAGGTGTAAACGTTCTCGCTTGCGTTGGTTATTTAATTTTAGCCGATTTTGTAAGGAACGTATAGCAATTTGTGGTTTGCGTGTTCTCATGTATTATTTAATTTTAGCCGATTTTGTAAGGAACGTATAGCCTCTGACTCACTGCTATTCATTCTGCTTCCAATTTAATTTTAGCCGATTTTGTAAGGAACGTATAGCTTACATGTATAACCATGTTTTCTAAGTCTAATTTAATTTTAGCCGATTTTGTAAGGAACGTATAGCAGAAGAAAAAGTCTTGAACAATGTAGGTTCATTTAATTTTAGCCGATTTTGTAAGGAACGTATAGCTCTACTAATATAGTAAACTCCTTTGGGTTTATTTAATTTTAGCCGATTTTGTAAGGAACGTATAGCTGCTGATTTATCCAAGATGCACGATTTAACATTTAATTTTAGCCGATTTTGTAAGGAACGTATAGCGGAAAAACAAGGACTGTTAACTATTGTTGAATTTAATTTTAGCCGATTTTGTAAGGAACGTATAGCAGTCTTATCAGATTGGTTAAACATATCGTAATTTAATTTTAGCCGATTTTGTAAGGAACGTATAGCATTGCAGATATGAAACAAAAGATGATCTCTATTTAATTTTAGCCGATTTTGTAAGGAACGTATAGCAATACAGGTGAGAGTGTAGAAAGTACGACAATTTAATTTTAGCCGATTTTGTAAGGAACGTATAGCAGAACCCTCAAGCCGGTGGAATGTGGTTTGATTTAATTTTAGCCGATTTTGTAAGGAACGTATAGCGGCTTACAGACAAGTCAGGCCGTGCAAGATATTTAATTTTAGCCGATTTTGTAAGGAACGTATAGCGAATACTATCCGTGTCACAATACAGAAAACATTTAATTTTAGCCGATTTTGTAAGGAACGTATAGCATTTGCCCATAAAAGTGTGTTGTCAAAAGCATTTAATTTTAGCCGATTTTGTAAGGAACGTATAGCCACCACCTCCCGTCCCTGTACCCGTCCAATATTTAATTTTAGCCGATTTTGTAAGGAACGTATAGCTACATGTTGGCATACACAAATTACATGGTCATTTAATTTTAGCCGATTTTGTAAGGAACGTATAGCTTCTAATGGGCCTGATCCAGGAGAAGAAGAATTTAATTTTAGCCGATTTTGTAAGGAACGTATAGCCCAAAACGACTTGACTTTCCAGTTCCTGTAATTTAATTTTAGCCGATTTTGTAAGGAACGTATAGCATTGCAAATGATTTCAATATGAAGGTTGGAATTTAATTTTAGCCGATTTTGTAAGGAACGTATAGCGGGAAGCGTTAGAAATCAACGCGATGGCAGATTTAATTTTAGCCGATTTTGTAAGGAACGTATAGCAATACAGGGTAGGATGAAAATAAATGTTACATTTAATTTTAGCCGATTTTGTAAGGAACGTATAGCATATAAAGGTGATAATTTAATTGTCATTGAATTTAATTTTAGCCGATTTTGTAAGGAACGTATAGCCGATTTTGTAAGGAACGTATAGCCCTAGGCGTTATTCCATTGAGGGATTAGGTATTTAATTTTAGCCGATTTTGTAAGGAACGTATAGCCCTGTCTGATTAGAGAGCGTTCTAGGTAGTATTTAATTTTAGCCGATTTTGTAAGGAACGTATAGCCCTTCGTCATCAACCCATAAGTCTATATCAATTTTATTTTAGCCGATTTTGTAAGGAACGTATAGCTAGTTCATTATTGGGTATGTAGGGCTTGCCATTTTATTTTAACCGATTTTGTAAGGAACGTATAGCTCTTAAACAATGAACTCATATCTTACTCGCATTTTATTTTAGCCGATTTTTTAAGGGAAATATAGCCGAAGTAACAAGGAATGCTAAGAGTCAATTCTATTATAGATGATTTATTTGATGAATGATTCTTCTATTCTTTCAACAAAATGAAGAATACTGAAGGAATAATTTTATACCCTCAAAAAGATAGGAAAGGCAGACAAGTTAGTTAAAATTGTACCATGCAAGCAAGTATGATTAAACAACAAAGCTGATAGATGTTTTATTGTGTTATATAATAGGAAATAGGGAGAAGATAACCAATAAGAGAGGATGAAACAAATGAAAGACACAGAGATTATTGTGCCACAATTAGAAAAGTTTCTAGTAGAACATGGCGATGATTTTGAAAATGAGGATGAGGCAATTCAGGCCTTTATAAAGCAATACAACCAACAAATCAAAGACCCTTCTTTATTTGAAGAATTGTCAGACAAAGATCGAGCCAATAGTGAGCTTGAAGAGATAGCCTATGCCCAAAATGATAAAGAGTACAAAGCAATTATAAGAAAAGTATTGAAATTAGATCCAGATAACTTGGATGCTCGTTATTATAAGTTGCAGTTAGATGTAGAAAAAGATACCTATTTAAAAGACTTTAAAAAATTAGTCGATTTTGGTTGGGAGCTGATGCAAAAGGAACAATTGGATAATGCTGAATCGCTGGGCCATTATTGGTTGATTACAAAAACTCGTCCTTTTATGCGGGTTAAACAGGCTTATGCGGATGCTTTACTCCAATTTAGTCGACTCACTTTAGCAGAAGAACAGTATAAAGAGTTGCTTCAATTGAACGAAGGAGATAATCAAGGTGTCCGATACAATTTAATGAGTGTATACTATCGATTGGAAAAGACCGTTGAAGCCCAAGAACTGAGTGAAAAGTACAAATATGATCAGAATTCTCCTTTATTTTTGATTCCATTAATTTTGTTGAGTTTGAAAATTGGGGATGAAAAGACGGCAAAACGTTATTACAATCTGCTACAAAAAGAACATCCTTATACTTCTGAGATTTTTAAAAAGAAAGAACTAGATGTAGAAAAAGCATTAACAATGTTGGAGTCTGAATCTTATTCGCCAGATAGTGGAGAGGATATTTATCTTGCTATAGCTATGAATATCGATGTGTTTATGACCGCTCCAACAGATTTGTATTATTCTTGGTTTAAAAAGAATTTGAAAAAGAGCCTACCTAAAAAATAACGAGTAAGGCTAATAGTAGTTTCAGAAATACAACTTTCGCTAAATAAGACTGGAGGAGGATTGTTATGGCACTTAGAAAAGATTTTTTATGGGGCGGCGCTACAGCAGCTAATCAATGTGAAGGCGGTTACAACAAAGGCGGACGTGGGTTGGCAAACGTAGATGTTATCCCTATTGGAAAAGACCGTTTTTCTATCATAACAGGTAAACAAAAAATGGTTGGTTTTGAAGATAACTACTTTTATCCAGCCAAAGAAGCTATTAACATGTATGAACACTACAAAGAAGATATTGCTTTATTTTCAGAGATGGGATTCAAAGTCTATCGTTTGTCGATTGCGTGGAGTCGTATTTTCCCATTAGGAGACGAAACAGAACCTAATGAAGAAGGCTTGCAATTCTATGAAAATTTGTTTAAAGAATGCCATAAATACGGCATTGAACCGTTGGTGACTATCACTCATTTTGACTGCCCGATGTATTTGGTTGAGAAATATGGCGCTTGGCGTAGCCGTGAAATGGTTGGCTTTTATGAAAATCTTTGCAACGTTATTTTCCGTCGGTATAAAGGGCTCGTAAAACATTGGTTAACGTTTAATGAAATAAATGTCATTTTACATGCGCCATTTTTGAAAGCAGGATTGTATTTTGAAAAAGGCGACAATGAAGAGCAAATCAAATACCAAGCGACTCACCATGAACTAGTAGCGAGTGCCATTGCTACTCGCATCGCTCATGAAGTAGATTCAGAAAACCAAGTAGGTTGTATGTTAGCTGCAGGGGATCACTATCCTTACTCTTGTAAACCAGAAGATGTTTTCGCAGCACAAGAAGCTGATCGTGAGAGTTACTTTTTTGGTGATGTTCAATCACGAGGCGAATACCCAGCTTATGTGTTGAAAAAATTAGCACGTGAGGGTATCAAAATTCAGATGGAAGAAGAAGATTTAGCGTTGTTGAAAGAAAATACGGTCGATTTTATTTCTTTTTCGTATTACTCTTCACGGGTAGTTTCGACCGATCCCGAAATAAACGAAACAACAGAAGGGAATAGGGTTACTTCTGTGAAAAACCCTTATTTAAAAGCAAGTGAGTGGGGCTGGCAAATCGATCCATTAGGTTTAAGAATCACAATGAATTCATTGTATGACCGGTATCAAAAACCACTCTTCATTGTTGAAAACGGCTTGGGGGCTACTGATGAACCAGATGAGAATGGTTATGTGATTGATGACTACCGCATCGCGTATTTAGCAGCTCACCTAAAAGCAATGAAGGATGCTGTTGAACTAGACGGTGTAGATTTGATGGGGTATACCAGTTGGGGTTGTATTGATTTAGTCAGTGCGGGTACAGGTGAAATGAAAAAACGTTATGGCTATATTTACGTTGATCGCGACAATGAAGGAAATGGAACACTAGCTCGTTCTAAGAAAAAATCATTTGATTGGTATAAGAAAGTCATTGCAAGTAATGGGGAAGATTTGTCTTTTTAATTAACTAATTGAATACACTCGATAAAAAAGAGCCTACATATTAAAATATGGGCTCTTTTTGTTGACTCGCCTGATTTTTAACGTAAATTCTCATACAAAGCGGTAATCCACGAATCAAAGTTTTCTTGTTCTTCGTATTGCATGACATCATACATTTCAGAACTAACCACTTGAAATTGTTTTTTGAAAGTCGCTAAGTCAAATTCTTCCATTTGTAAGTCTCTTTTAACCCGACTAAAAATTTTAGCAAAGTCTTTGCTGCTGTATCTGATATCTCTTCTCTTTAGAACAAGAGGGACGCCTTTTTTTGTGATGCCCATGGTTTCTGCCGCATTAAAAGCAGCTTCTTTAACAGCGAAAACTCGATCGTTTGATGCAAGTTTTGTTAAGATATAACGTGATTTTTGACAATCGTATTTTGCTAATTCATTGACAGCTGAGAGTCTAAGTTCCCAATCATCTTTTGTAGTAGCTTTCGTTTTTAATTCTTCTATATTAGCTGGTTCTGCTTGTATGATTTTCATAAATGCGTTGCCTCTTTCTATTTCTTTCTTATTATTCATACTATAGCGTTCGTATTACTATTACAAGGTTATTTGGATTAAATAATTCATTTTCACCATGTTTCATGCATACATAATTCACTAAACTCATAAAGAAGGAGCGTTAGTAATGACTGCTATTGGAACAAGTCAATAAGGTTCCAATGCAGATACGATTAAAAATAGGATGTTAAAAAATAAACTGTGTGGAGCTGCATCTGCTGAAAACATCTTTGCAAGGAGTGAAGTGGATGTCGAAGTTTCTTTTGCGCGCACGTTCTAGAATGAAAATTCGATATGTGAAGGAGGTGGGTCTAGTTTGTAAAGTACCCAGCTGCTTCTTTTTGTCTTTTTATACTTTAGAAAGTCACCTTTTATGAAATATTCTAAGAAGGGGACGTAAGGTTAAGGAAATACAAGCAAATAAAGGCTCTCTCCTTAAATTCAGGGAGCTCCAATAATAGGAGTTAAACTACCCATAATAAACATGAGACTAGTAATGACATTATTTTTATTTCGGTTAATTTTTTGGCATAAGCAATGCATCCTTTCCCTTTTTTTCTAATCGCTTCAATGGTACTTTTTTTGTAAAAAGGTTAGAATAAAGAAAAAGAATAGAGCCTAAAAGCAATAAATAGAAAAATTTTCGGAATGACTGCGATAAGCCGCTTAAAAGAAAGATTTTTTGAATCGCTTTAATTAAGTTTTAATATAGCCGATTAGAGTTCTTTTTGTATAGTTGAAAGATGCAAGAAGAGTCAACAGAGCAGGTCTAGAGTATGGATTAAACAAAATGCTAAGTTACTTATACTAGGACAGTTGAATTTAGTTATTCTCACTAACTTGAAAGCGTTATTAAGTTTGCAGGAAGCAATAGAAACAGAAAAAATTAAATGAATAATTTTTTTATACGATCATCATCTGGAAAAGGGCTGAATGATTTAGATGACATTAAATGAATATAAGGGAGCGAGACAGTATGACAAAGAGAAATGAAAAAGAAGTGGCTTTTGAGCGAAGAGAGGAACTCATCAACAGACTAAAAACTCGCTTTGATAAAAATAGTAGGCGTCATGAACACTTTGAATGGGAAAAAATAGAAATGAAATTAAATGAAGATGGTGGAAAACTGTGGTCGCTTAATGAGATGGAAAAAACGGGCGGAGAACCAGATGTCATTGGTTATGATGATAAGGAAAATATCTATATCTTTTGTGATTGTTCACAAGAAAGTCCTAAAGGCCGTAGATCAATTTGCTATGACTTTGAAGGATTAGAATCGAGAAAAAAGAATAAGCCAGAACAAAATGCGGTTGGTATGGCAGCGGAAATGGGCATAGAACTGTTAACCCCAGAACAATACAAAGAACTACAAAAAGTGGGCGTTTTTGATACGAAAACATCAAGTTGGGTGAAAACGCCCGTTGATATTAGAAAACTCGGAGGGGCTCTTTTTTGTGATTACCGATTCGGACAGGTTTTTTTATACCATAATGGAGCAGAATCTTATTATGCGGTGCGAGGATTTCGTGGTTTATTGAGAGTATAGTTTTTTAGTTTCTGGAATGGAAGGAATGAAGTGAGATGAAGATAAAACAAGGAATTGAAAATATAAAAAAAAGCATTTGGCTGTACCCAGTCGCTTATAGCATACTAGCTTTATTGCTAGCGAGTGTCGTGATTTTGTTAGACAATGGTTATCTATTTGATATGCGACCTTATTTACCAGAGTTTTTATTAACTAGTGCTAGTCTTGCAAAAGCTGTTTTAGGTGTTATTTCAAGTGCCTTTATTACGATTACAACCTTTACCTTTTCTACAACAATGGTTGTATTGAGTATCTACATGAGTGAATTTTCACCTCGTGTGGTAGAAAACTTTTTGTCTGATGAGCGGACTATGAAATCATTTGGTATTTTCGTTAGTGGATTTATTTATAGTATTACTTGTATGCTTTTTATACGAGAAGAAATTTTAACAAAACCCATTCTTGCAGGCACAATCGGAGTTATTTATATTATTTTTGGCTTATTTAATTTTATTTTATTTATTAATAGTGTTGGGAAATATATTCAGGCTAGTAATTTAATTAATCGGCTATATAATCATGCTCAAGAGGTAATTGCTTCTTATAAAAAAGAAATTAGTCAATATGAGTTTGTTTCAACGGTAGGGGTGGAACTTCAAGAGCCGGGCTACCCTATTAATGTGATGGAAAAAGGTTATATCCAACAAATTGATTATGAGCAATTATTTGAAGTTGCAAAAAAACACAATGTAGTTATTAGACTCAATAGAATGATTGGTGAGTTTGTAACAAATGAAGCAACGATGGGTGAATTATTGTCTGATTCATCTAATGCTGATTCTAAGATAGTCATTGAAGAAATTCATGAGTTTATGTTAGTGGGAATGAGACGAACGGAAGACCAAGATTTTAATTTTTCTATACAAAAAATTGTTGAAGTAGCCTTGAGATCATTGTCAGCAGGCATAAATGATCCGAACACAGCGATTTTCTGTATTAATAGTCTGAGCCTGTTGGTAGGGGAGTTTTGTACGTTAGAAGAAGGGTATATTGTGATGTGCGAGAAAGACATAGAAGGAAAAGTATATCGAGAAACCTATAACTTGGATAGAATGTTACGCGATACTTTTCTTCAAATCATTCACTATGGTCAAGGAGACGTGCACGTCATGCTAGCAGTATTAAAAGCATACCATCATATGACAAGTGAAGCAGAGGGTGAGAATAAAAAGGTGATTAAAAAACAAGCGAAGTACCTTTTTGATCGTCTGCTTAAAAAATACGATGATACGATGGAAAGACAAATGATAACAGAGGCTTACGAAGCAATTCAAACATTAGAAGTTCGTTCTTCAAATCTATGATGTTTAAAATAGACTAAAGTTTATTTTTATCAGAGGAGATCCTATTTAAAAAGAAGAAAAGCAAAAGGTGAATCTATTCCACTTTAAGGCAAGAAAGTAGCATCCAGTCGCTTCGTTTTTTCTTTTCTTTTCTATATCTATATTTTTCTACTATCATATGCCCAGTGAAGAAGGGTTTGTCTTTGTTTTTTCCTGCAGCTTTGGTCTTTATTTTCGCAATTTTTTTTGATTGCTCCGGCATGTCTTTTTATGGCTTTCCATCTTTTAATTTGGATTTGGTCTTCTTCAGGTAATCTGCGACCATAGTAATAACGACAATACCATTGAAACCAACCTCGCGGGTCGGCTGAATGAATCCACCCTTTTTTTTGCCACGTTTCTAACGACAAGGAGGCATCAACTTGATAATAGTTTAGAGAAATATCTTTCTTTTCAGGAGACAATTTAGCATGTTCAAACCAATCGCTTGGAAATTCATCCGTACAATCAGTCATATATTTTCCACCGAAGATACCTAACTCCAAGAGTTCTTTGGGAGACAGTTCAGGTTTAAATTCGGAATCAAAGTTTTCGCCCGGTTCTTGGGTTAATTCATATTCCCCTTTTTGCATGTTATCATTAATCTTGATTATTTTTTTCATAGTAACGTCCTTTCTTTGGATAGAATAAGAAGATGGATACTCAAAAAGAGAAACAGCTGCTTTTTATTGTCTAAATAAGTCTACCTTACTTTCTCAATTAGTGATAGGAAGATAACTTTTTTGCTGAAACAGATGAAAAGCGAATAGCAAGTACTTATCTTTTTTTCGGGGTAATCTTATCTAATTAAGGGATAAGAGAGAAATTCAATGAAAATAAGAGTATAATAAAGCATGACGACACAAAGTTAGTGAGTCAGGAAGTGATGAAAAATGAAACCAACAATAACGTATGAAGAAATAGTAGCAGAAAATAAAAGCCACAGAGTTGGCTTTGTAGATGTTCGCAGTCCCAAAGAACACGAATTTTCTACGATTCCTGGGGCAGTTAATATTCCTGTTCTAGACAATGAGACACGTGCGACAGTAGGCACCTTATATGTAAAAGGGCAAGTAGAAGAAGCCAAACAATATGGTATAGAGTGGGCTGCTAGTCAACTTGCTAGTACGTATACTCGTTACCAAGAATTATTGAACCAATACGATGAAATAGTTATTTTTTGTAGTAGAGGCGGAATGCGTTCCAATTCTATCTTTTCCTTATTGAAAGCATTAGGACTACCAGTAAGCAGATTGAGTGGAGGGTATAAAGCCTATCGTCACTATATCAATGAGCGTTTAGAAACAGAATTAACGAAGGCAACATTTGTGACTCTTTATGGGCTTTCGGGTAGCGGAAAAACGGAAATTTTAAAAGAACTATCAAAAAAAGGGGCAAAAGTATTAGATTTGGAAGGTTGCGCTAATCATAGAGGGTCTATGTTAGGAAGTATCGGCTTGTCTGAACCACATTCTCAAAAAGCATTTGAAAGTCTCCTTTTTGAAGCTAGTCAAGAATGGCAAGAGGGAGAAGTTGTTTTTACTGAAGGTGAAAGCAAACGGATTGGAAATGTTGTCATCCCTTCAAGTCTATTTTCTGCCATTAAAGAAGGAAAAGAAATTTATATAGAAGCGCCACTAGATTTGCGTGTCGCTCAGATTCATCGTGACTATGTAAAAGAAGACAACCAAGAAGAACTATCCGATTCCTTGGGTGCTTTAAAAGCATTTGTAAAAGAAGAGCGAGTCAATCAATTTCAAGAACAAGTGATGAATGGTGAAGTAGATTTAGTTATTGAAAGTCTACTTGTTTCTTATTATGATCCTCGTTACAATCACCATAAGACACAACGGGACCTAACACTTGTTAGTTATGACGCTAAAGAAACGGCAGAAAACATACTAGAATGGCAAAAAGAAAGCGAGAAAATTGAAAAATGAAAACGCAATGGATGGATGGTTTATTTATATGCGGTGGCTGTAATGCAAAAATCGGTCCCGGAGATTTAAATGGAATTTTAGCGGCGTTGCCTAAGCAAACAGATGAAAATTTATTGGTAGGTTTTGATTCTGCAGATGATGCAGCGGTTTATCAACTTAGTGAAGACTTAGCGATGATTCAAACGATGGATTTTTTCCCAGCTATGGTCAGTGATCCACGACTGTTCGGTCAAATCGCAGCAGCCAATGCGATGAGTGATGTCTTTGCAATGGGTGGAGAAGTGATGACAGCGATGAATATCGTATGTTGGCCAGAAGAGCAACCGTTAGAAATATTATCTGAAATTCTGGCTGGTGGACAAGAGAAAGTCCAAGAAGCTGGTGGTATTCTAGTCGGAGGACATTCTATTCACGATTCTTTACCAAAGTATGGCTTATCTGTCTCAGGGAAAGTACATCCTGAAAAAATTTACAGAAATGATACGTGTGAAGAAGAGGATTGCTTGATACTGACAAAACCTCTAGGAACAGGTATTGTTACAACTGCTTATAGTGCTGGTGAAATGGGAGAGGAAGAGTTTCAAGCAGCGGCGATATCTATGACCACATTAAATATCTATGCGTCTACTATTTTTAAAAAGTATACGGTACATAGTTGTACAGATGTAACCGGATTTGGCCTACTGGGACATCTGAATGAGATGTTAACGGATCGTTTCAGCTGTGTGTTAGAAAGCTCAGCGATTCCTATTTTAAAAGGAGCCTATAAAGGCGCACAAGAATTTCTTGTGACAGCTGGTGGACAAAGAAATCGAAACGCATTAAGCTCTCAGGTAAAGTTTGAGTTTGACGATTACGCTTTAGAAGAAGTGCTCTTCGATCCTCAAACTTCTGGGGGCTTATTAGTCAGCGTGCCAAAAGCAGTAGCCAATGAATTGTTGCATGAATTACAAACTAAAGGGATAACAAGTGAGATAATTGGAGTCGTCACAAAACGCTCTGAATATAAAATGACAGTCTATTAACCAGTCCTTAAAAATAGGAAAGAAGGAGGAAAAGCTATGCAAGAAATAAACGCACTAGGAAACGCTTGTCCAATGCCAGTTATTTTAACAAAAAGAGCTATGAAAGAATTTCCCAATGAAGATTTGACAATCTTAGTAGACAATGAGATTGCTACTCAAAATCTCACTAAAATGGCAGATCAATTGGGATTTAAAACAACAGTAGAAAAAAAAGGTGTTTCTTATTATATTGTTCAGTTAACCAAAGAAACAACGGATGTCAACTTGGCTAGTCAAGCTGCGGAACAAGAGCCAGCCTTTTCAAAAAAAGAGAATGGAGCTCAAAAACAACCTTATATCGTTAGTATTCATTCTGAAACCATTGGCGATGGATCCGAAGAATTAGGTTCAACTTTAATGAAAAGCTTTTTCTTTTCTTTATCAGAACAAGAACAATTACCTAAAAAAATTCTCTTTTATAATGGCGGAGCTAAATTGACAGCAGAAGGGTCTCCTGTTTTGCAAGATTTGCAAGCAATGGCTAGTGATGGCGTAGAAATATTAACATGTGGTATTTGTGTAGAATTCTTTAATTTTGAAGACAAGCTTATGGTAGGAGAAGCTACTAATATGTACCGCATTGTTGAATTGCAAAGCCGCTATAAAACGGTCTCTCCATGATCAATCGCAAACATTACGGGATCGTTGTATTCCCGAGTTCATCAGCTGCCTCACAAGCTGAAATTAAAATCGGTGAAAATGGCTGGCATTGTCGTTTGATTCCTATTCCCGAACAAATTTCAGCAGGTTGCGGTTTGGTATTGCAACTTTCGATAGAGGATTTAAAAGAAATTGAAGCATTTATCACGAAAGAAACGGTTATTTATGATGAAATCTATGAAGTGATGGTTTCAAAAGAACGCAAAAAAACTATTTTGCCTTGGCAACAACAAGGATAAGGAGGCAGCGATGTATTATTTTGATAATAGTGCAACTACACTGATTAAGCCGCCTCAAGTAGCCGAGGCAGTGTACCACGCTATCCAAAACCAAACGATTGGAAATCCTGCTCGCGGCAGTCATGCACCGGCACTTCAAGCATTACGTCAAGTCGAGCAAACGCGCATGAAAATTGCCCGATTATTTAAGGTACAAGATGCTAGCCAAATAAGTTTCACCTCAAATGCTACGTTTGCTTTTAATTTGCTCTTAAAGAGTCTATTAAAAGCAACAGATGCAGTGATTACAACAAAAAATGAACACAATTCGGTACTAAGACCACTCTATCAATTAGAAAAAGAAGGCATGCAGCTAGATTTTCTTGCATTAGATGAGATGGGACGGGTACGATTGGACCAATTAGAAAGCTTGTTAAAAGAAAATACCAAAGCCATCATCATCAATCATATGTCGAATGTCACTGGTCAAATGATCAACTTAAAAAAGGTTGGAGTATTTTGTCAAAAGCATAGAATTTTACTGATTGTGGATGCTGCACAAAGTGCCGGTGTAGTT
Source organism: Carnobacterium funditum DSM 5970 (assembly GCF_000744185.1). Taxonomy (NCBI): domain Bacteria; kingdom Bacillati; phylum Bacillota; class Bacilli; order Lactobacillales; family Carnobacteriaceae; genus Carnobacterium; species Carnobacterium funditum. The sequence continues at coordinate 1,850,353 of NZ_JQLL01000001.1, forward strand.
CCCATTGATATGGTTGAGATGCATATCGATGCGTTGTGTTTTACGGGTCATAAAAGTCTTTATGGTCCTCAAGGAACAGGTGGGATTGTTTTAAATCATTCTAACCTTAACTTGGAAACGGTATTCAGTGGAGGAAGCGGAAGCCATTCTTATGACAAAGAAATGCCACAACAGATGCCTGGTTTTTTTGAACCAGGAACCTTGAATGTGCATGGTTTGGCAGGATTGGAAGCGGGTTTGGATTATGTAGCACAGCAATCTGTAGAATCGATTCAAAAAAAATTACAAGAATTGACGTTGTTTTTTCTTGAAAAAGTATCTTCTGTTCCTGAGATTCAAGTTTATGGTTGTAATTTACAGCAAATTAAAAAAAATCCACAAGAACATGGCGCAATTGTTAGTTTGAATTTAGTTGGCTGGAGTTCAGGAGACTTAGCTGATATTTTGTACGAAGACTACGATATATGCGTGCGTTCAGGCGCGCATTGTGCTCCTCTTGTACACCAGCATTTCCAAACAGTCGATAGAGGCATGGTTCGTTTCAGTTTTTCTAGTTTTAATACAAATGAAGAAATAAATGCAGCTATTCAAGCATTGACAGAGTTGGCTTTAGAAAATTAAAAAAAAGACGAACTTTTGAGTCAAACTAAAAGTGTACTTTACCCTGAAAGTTAGAAAACAAATCTAACTCTTGGGGTATTTTTATGTTCATGGCCAAAGTTATTTGTAGGCTGCAAAAGATAAACGCCTCTTATGAAGGATTACTGTGATTGGATTCATTCTTTCATTTATCCTAGTTTAGGGTTAACTTCTTTTCCAATGATTATGGTATTGATCATAATCAAAAGCGGGTTTACATTAACATCTAAACATAAGTTCTTTCTAAAAACGGTATTGTTTGACATTGTGGCATAAAAAAATTAGACTACGGATGTAGATATAAGAAAGGAAGATAGAATATGAAAAAGAAGAAAATTATCGGAGGAGCGATAACCTTGTCCTCATTAGCTTTGCTGGTTGCTTGCGCACCTCAAGATAGTGGCAACCAAGAATCTGTTGATACAAATGCACAATCTAGTATTCAAGTTTCTGAAAGTAGCGACGTGTATCAAACAATGAATGAATCGGATAGCATGAAGGAAATGGAACAGGACGACTCTGGAGAAATACTCAAAGGCTTGCAAAAGGCTGAAAATCCAACTTATGTAATGGGAGATACTGTGATTCTTCAAACTGACCATATGGAAGGCATGAAGGGAGCTACCGGAACTATTGTGGGTGCTTATGATACAGTTGTTTATGAAGTGACTTATGAACCAACGAATGGGGACTCTTTAGTAGAAAATCATAAGTGGGTCTTAAAAGAAGAAATTCCAGAAGCGCGCAGTCAAGAAGAACCTTTAAATGAAGGAACAGAAGTAACATTAGAAGCAAGCCATATGGAAGGCATGGAAGGAGCAACTGCGACTATAAATTCTGCTGAAGAAACAACAGTTTATATGCTAGACTATCAACCAACAGATGGTGGGGAAACAGTCAAAAATCATAAATGGGTTACAGAAGATGAATTATCAAAAAAATAGAAAATAGTTAAAATTTATTAGTATGATTAGTTCTGAATGATCCGTAGATGATGTTAAAACCCACTAACGATCCATTAGGATGCTACTTTTCATTTTCTTAATGGAGAAACTTATAATTAACGGTACTGGTTTCTTGAAAAGGGATAAGTCAGAGCCAAAAAATGGCAGTCAATTGATCCTTTATTAAGACTAAGTGGACCAATTGACTGTCATTTGATCGTGATGTGTCCATTTTTGTTCTTTTTTGGGCGAGGTTTCAATAGTAATGAAACGGGTTCTATAAAAAAATTGTGAATCACTCAGATTAGTTAGATCATTAAAATAATGAGAGCTCTCCCTAAATCTTTTTATTAGTGAGAGCTTTTTTTTGATATAAAATAATTAGAATCCTTTTAAAAAAGTAAACCCTAAAAAATAAGCTTTTACCAATTATAGGTAAAGATATTTTTAGTCATATCAACAAATAGTACCTATTTAGCTTGATTTGACGAGTAAAATACTTATAGAAACTTGATGTAGGTCAATTTTTTAATTAGTTATATCGCCTATACTGAATAGAATAACAGATAGGAGGAAAACAATTATGAGTAAAGCCGTATATCAATTAGAACCATTAACTTGTCCGTCTTGTATCAAAAAAATCGAATCAACTTTAAGTAAAACAGCAGGGGTTGAATCAGCGAAGGTAATGTTTAATTCTAGTAAAGTGAAAACAGAATCGATGAATCAACGATGCGCCGGCTATTGCAACAGCAGATATTGGTTTAGCCATGGGTGAAGGTGGAACAGATATTTCAATGGAAACAGCAGATGTCGTGTTAATGGCAGATAAATTAATGCAGTTTTCCCATGCCTATTCATTATCGAAAGCAACAACTAGAAATATGAAGCAAAATATAGTCGTTGCAGTTGGTGTTGTAGTTATGTTATTAAGTGGTGTCTTGATGGGAAGTGTCCATTTGGCAGTGGGGATGTTTATTCATGAAGCTAGCGTACTAGTGGTTATTTTAAATGCTATGCGTTTGATCCGCTTCAATCATAAAAATAGGCAAGCAACTAATAAGTTGGATACGGTACTTGTAAAAGCTTAATCAAAAAAATCAAAAAAATTACAAAAAGGATGCAAAGAAAATAAACTGGACCCAAAGTTAGATTGAACGTTAACTTATATGGTGCAGTTTTTTTTATTGGACCAAAAACTACCAATGAAGTTTATTTCTTTAAATACTCAAAATCTATAGAACAAAGCACCATTGATTAAATTAGTCAATGAAGCAGAAGAACAAAAATCACCAACTCAACTTTTCACAGATAAGTTTGAAGCGGAGTTTGTTCCTTCCGTTTTAATTTTAGCCTTTTCACTCAACTTTGCTTTCTTATTTTTAAATGAATCCTTTAGTGAAAGCTTTTATCGTACGATGGCTGTTCTTGTAGCAGCAAGTCCTTGTGCATTAGCTATCTCTACACCGAGTGCTGTTCTAAGCGGCGTAGCTCGAGCTTCGCAAAGTGGTGTACTCATTAAAGGAGGTAGGCTGCTAGAAAACTTAGAAGAATTAACTGCATTAGCTTTTGATAAAAAAGGAACTCTTACAGAAGGTCTGCCAAAACTGACTAAAGCTATTCCCTACAAAAATACAACTAAAGAGGAATTGTCGACAGCATCTTTTGCAGTTGAACGATTAAGCGATCATCCTTTAGCTGCTGCAATTGACAAAGGAGTATAAAAACAAATAGACACAGATTCGCTAGAGGAGTCGTCTAATCTGCAAGCTATTATAGGCCGTGGAGTAACAGCTAATTGGCAAGGAGAAAAAATTTATGTCGGAAATAGAGGCTTATTTGAAGGGGAGCTCTCTGTTTCTATTTCTGAAGACTTATCCGAAATCTTACAAGAGTAAGAGGGAAAAGGATATACTGTTATGCTAGTTCGCAATGAATCAGCTTTCTTAAGTGTATTAGCTTTAATGGATACACCTCGAGAGGATGCCAAAATGGTCATTTCTCGTTTGAAAGAGATTGGGATTAAACGAGTGAGTATGTCAAAAGGAGATAACCAGCAAGTTGCTGACAGCGTAGCCAAAGCGATTGGCATAACTGATGCTTTAGGTAGTCTTCTTCCAGAAGGTAAAGTAAGTGCAAGTGAAGAGATAAAGAAAAAAGAATCGAAAGTAGCTATGGTTGGAGATGGAGTGCATGATGCACCAGCAATCAAGAAAAGTACAGTTGGGATTGCAATGGGTGCTGCAGGCTCAGATGTTGCTTTAGAAACGGCAGATATCGCATTGCTGTCAGATGATTTGACTATTTTTCCGTTTGCAATTGCTTTGAGTCGAAAGAGTAAAAAATTATAAAACAAAACGTATGGATTAGTCTAAATGTCACGGCTCTCTTAATTCCAATTACAATTTTCGGCTTTATTGGAATTGGACCAGCCGTTATTTTTTATGAAGGATCGACTTTAATCGTTGTATTAAATGCCTTACGATTACTTGGCTTCAAAAAATAAGTTGTTAAATAAGAATAGTAAAAAAGACAAGAAAATACCCTTTCAAATTTCTTCTCTCTTTGTGTGTAGATGTTTACATTTCAAGAGGCAAATCCATAAAGTACCATTATAAATAAAGACAGACCGATAAAGGTGATGCCAAGGGGTAGGAAAGCAACCGATAAAAAAACCGATAGATTAGCTTCTTTTACAGTTTTTATTATCCGAAGAAGAAAAAGAGAAATTAACGGAACTAGTATAGCAAATAAAAAAAGACATTCATCTAGTTTCAAATACTGCCATACGAAATACCTTCACGAATCAACCAAATAGGACTATCACGACAGAAAAAGAATATACCTACACAATAAACCAAGTAATAGACAAGGATAGTTCACTTTTGGGGAAACTTAAAGACGCATTTTCTACAGATGATTATGAAAAAGATGATTCCATTAGTTCAGATAAAAATCCGCTATATAATTAGCAAGAGGATAGTGCAAATGGAAATATTGTTGTAGTAGTAGAGGGAGAGACAGAAAAAAACACAGACTAGCTAAAATAATACTACAACGCCAGATAGGATGACTGATAATGGGCAGGCGATACAAATCTAATCATCGATAAGACAGATGAAAATCATCATAAAAGGACGTTTCTTTAGTTTATTAAAATTTTTAGAGAGAATAGTGTATCTAACTGTTAGTTAATTCAACAAGTATTACTCTGGAACAGCATTATTTTTTCTCTTATAAAAGTGACGAATAATTATGTGGAATACTATAGAAGTAATCAACTTTTTCCTATAAATAAAACGGTGCGATTAAAAAAACTATGTCAGCTTACAAAAATTTAAACCCCCTCCAAAGAGATGGTTTAAGTCAGTATTTATTCTTCAGGAATTAAGACAACCTTGCCAAGTTTACCTGCTTTTTTAAAGTAAATTTGAGCTTCTCTTGCTTTTTCTAAAGGAAAAGTACGATCAATTACTGGTTTGATTTTCCCTTCAGAAATAGCTTGAAGCATACGTTTAAACTCTTGTCTCGTACCCAATACAGAGCCATAAAGTGTAATATGTTTTAAATACAATGTTCTAAAATCTAACTCTGTTTTCTGACCACCAGCAGATCCAGATATACAGAGTTTCCCTCCTTTTTTCAATACCTGAAGAGAAGTTGAGAACAAAGCATCTCCAACAACATCTAATACGGAATCAATCGGACCACCATTCACTTTAATTATTTCTTCAGCAAGGGTATCTGATTTATAAGATAAGACATGTGTTGCTCCTAGTTCCTTCATTTGTTCTTCCAACCCTAAGTCGCCAACAATCGCAATTACTTTAGCACCAAATACTTTTGAGGCGATTTGTACATTTAAAGATCCAACGCCACCATTTGCACCAGTTACCATTATGGTTTCTCTAGGCTGCGCTTGAATTTGTTCTATCATATGCCATGCAGTCAACCCGCTAACTGTAAACACAGCACTCTTTGTATAGTCAGAAAGGGGCATATCAAAACAGAGATGAGCAGGCCACACTACATATTCCGCATAGCCACCATCATATTCAGAGCCTATAAAAGACATATCTTCTGAAATATGTTCGAATCCGGCTTCTCCACTTGAGGTGAATGGGAAAAGAACAACATCTTTTCCTAGTATACTTTTATCTACAGCCTCACCTAACTTTACTATAGTACCTGCTATATCAGACCCTGGTGTGCGAGGAAATTGAACTCCTTCAGGTCGCCATCCCGATTTTGAACCCTTACCGTAAGCTCCTTCTCTCATCCAAATCTCTGTATTGTTTATTGCACAAGCTTTTACTTTAATCAAGACTTCATTTTCTTTAGGCTCTGGAATAGCTTGTGTAACTAATTCTAACTTATTTACATCACCGTATCCCGTTACTTGTATAGCTTTCATAAATATCCTCACCTTTCTGGGTACCTTAACGGTATGATAAGTTAAGATTTTAAAGTTGTTATTGGTTACAGTCTATCATGTTTTTAGTGAATAGATGTAAAAAGCGGTTTGTATTCAATAGAGAAGTTTTTGCTTTTTCATTCAGCAACAGACTAGTTAGCCGGGACTTTATCTTTATACTTGGTTAAAAGATAAGCTGCGAGCCAAGCGGTAATGGGTATAATGAGAATTGCACCCGTACCGATACAGAATATAGAAACTATTTCTGAACTGAAAACTTTCGAATTAATGACTTCACCAAAAGTATACGCTAAATCTTTAAACCATAATATCAATGCTAAATATCCGCCAATGAATGCAAAAAACAAGGTATTTGTAGTTGTACCTAAAATATCTTTGCCAACATTCATACCAGATTTGAAAAGATCGTAGCGATTTAATAAAGGATTACGTATATATATTTCATTCATCGCGGAAGAAATAGAGATGGCAGTATCTGTGATGGCTCCTATCGCTCCCATGATTATTGTGCAAATAGCAATCGCAACAAAATCTACCCCTACGTATAATGTGAAAGACGTGAGATCTTCTATTTCTTCTATGCCAAATCCTTGTAGCATAGCTCTTTCAACAATTATAAAAATAAGAGCAATTAAAAGAAGTAGCGTGATGAGTGTAGCTACGAAAGCAGTAATAGATTTGAGATTAATACGATTGATATAAAATAGATTGATGCAACTAATAATTATAGAAGCTATTAATGTGATGAAAATAGGATTAAACGTTTGAACAGTCATAAAAAATACAGTGACAAATAAAACACAAAAATTTAAAAATAGTGCCGTAAATGATCGTACTCCTTTTTCACCGCCAATGAGTTTCATTAATATAAATAAAATGATCATCAAAAAAACTAATACGTTCATTTGATTGCTCTCCTTTTATGAATAAAATACGTTGCTGTGTAAATGCTGATTGGAATTGTCAATACAATACCGATACCTCCAACAAGTGCCCTAGTCAGTTCTAAAGATAAATTCATAGATAAAGTATAATTTAATGGAGCACCGTTTTTTAAATAGAGCAAAAGCATAGGGATACTTCCGCTAACATACGCAAAAAATAAAACGTTTGTCATACTCCCCATGATATCTTTTCCTATCGCCATACCAGATACTTTCAAGTCTTTTAGCGGAATTTGCTTGTTTTTATTATAGAGTTCATAAAGAGAAGAAGTGATCGTAATAGCAATATCCATTACCGCTCCTAAAGAACCAATTAGAATACTAGCTAAAAAAACTTTTTGAGGAGACCTTGTTACGAAAGCCATTTCCTCGTAGCGAAGTCCTTTTTCAGCCGTCAATCTCATCACGATATAAGCTATAAGTAGAGCAGAAAAAGTACCCATCAAAGTAGCTAGAATGGCCGCATATGTTTTTTCATTATGCCCACTAACCAACACTAAAGAAGCGATGGTGAAAAAAATAACCAAAACGCTACAAATAAGTAATAAGCTAGCACCTTCTGAATTTGTATAATGACTTAATGCGAGCGACAAAACGAGGACATTAATAATTAAACTGACAATTGAAAATAAACCGCTTTTTTTACCGATAATAAATACAGTCATTATAAATAACCACGCGGCTGTTAACACATAGGTATCGCGTTTTGGATAGTCAATGACCCCAGTTAAATTCCTTCCATCGCTATTTTGAATGGTGATAAATAACTCATCACCTACTTGATATTCATGATCATAAGCCCCAGAAAAAGAGTAAGTGTTTTCTAATAAAATGACTTGCCCTTTTTGCGTGCCATTTTTAATTTCCCCAACTAAATTTTGAAAAAACAAGAAATCTTTACTGTTGGGTGAACCAACAGATTCTTTTTTATCTTTAAGCGTTGCTTTGGTTATTTCGACTATGGGTTGATCATAAAATTGAAAGTTGTTTTGTACAAATACCATGGATATCAGTACGCACAGTAAAATAAAACCAGACAAAATAATCGTTTTTTTTTAGTGTTTATTCTCAAAAAAATACCTCCGTTATACAAATGACGACTGACACAATAATATAGTTAAAAACCCATTGTAACATATTCTTTTTTTACTAGAATGGACTAGTTGGAAAGAAATTTTTGAAAGGTACCCATTTTTATGAATACAATAAGCTAACTACTATCAAATCGGTGTCATAGTTCATAGTAAAGAAGAAATGAGGAAGCATAAATTTTATGAGTTTACAGTCTGAAATCCTAAGAACTTCAATAGTGATAAAAATAGTTCTGAAAAAATACTATCAACGATTGAGGCTAGGTTATAAAGAATAAAACAAAAAAATTCTTTCTATTTCGTAAGCATATTGTGCTTGGATAGGAGTTAATTTATGTTAAAATTTGAGTAAGTAAAGCAAAATCGGAAAGGGCTGAAAAAATGATAAAAACGGTATTATTCGATATGAACGAAACACTGCTAGATTTGAGCGTATTAAAAGAAAAATTTGGGAAACATTTTGAGGATAAATATGTGCTTAATTATTGGTTTGCCAAGTTGCTTCACTCCTCCACTGTCATCGGCGGTATGGATGAATACACTGATTTTGGAAAACTTTCAGAAGCTGCGTTAGAAAGTGTTTTTTTAGAGAGTGGCAAAGAGTTAACAGATGAAATCAAAACGGATATTTTAGGTTCATTTAGAAATTTACCAGCATATGATGATGTCCCTGCAGCGCTTAAATTATTAAGAGACAATGATATAAAAGTCATTTCCGTAACGAATTCTTCTTACAAAATGGTTAAGGAGCAGCTGATTCATTCAGGACTTATTGATTTATTTGATTCGTATTATTCTGTAGAGTCCGTACAAAAATATAAACCATTTAAAGATATCTACCACTATGTAATGAATGAAGAAAACATTCATGCTGATGAAACGGTCATGGTTGCGACTCATGATTGGGATTTATTTGGTGCTAAAAAAGTTGGACTTGTCACAGCTTATATCAAACGTAAAGAAGATCAATACAACCCTTACTATTTGAAACCAGATATGTCAAATAGAAACTTAGTGGATTTAGTTGGGGAGATAATAAAAATTAATCAATAAGTTCATTCTCAACTAGCTGAAAGTCAATAAAAGATACAAATGAATGAAAGTACTGTAACGAGGGAGATTTTTTATAGGTGTTTTTTCAAATTTACCAGAAAGATCAGAATTAATATCATTCTTTATGTTTTCTTTCTTTTTGACTTTCATTCCTGAAAAACGAGTATATATGATTTATAAATAGCTGTTTGAACCTCACATGATTTTAACCATGAAAGGTTTAGACAGCTATTCTCAACTAGGCTGAACGTGCATATTATTAGTGTATTTCTATATGCATTGATAAGTGTGTCTATTAGTCAGTTTAGTAGCAAAAGTAAAAAAAATACAGGTAAAATTAATGAAGCTTCAAGATTTTGAACATCATCATAGTAAGTAGTTTATCTATTGAAATAAGGAGGGAAGAGACAAGTGATTTTAAGTGGGATGCTATTTTTAATGATATGCGTTAGTGTGTATTTGAAAATTCCTTATTCACCAGTTAAGAAACACTATTGGAAAGCTATTGAAAGATTTACTGATGAGTATAAGTTGTCAACAAACAAAATCATGAAGAAAGATTTAGAACTATTACCAGAAGTTTTACAGAAATATTTTATTAAAAACGGTTACTTGGGAATAGAAAGCATAAGCAGCGTACGATTTGATTTCGAAGATGCAGACTTTTCTTTGGGAGTGAATAAACCTAATATAAAAATCGATTACACGGTATATGATTTTGTAAAAGAACCTACCAGAATAGCTTTAATAGATTCAGAAATGTATGGTATACCATTCCAAGGAATTGATACCAGTAGAGATGGGAAGGGATTTATGAAAGGCGTGCTTGCGAAACATATCACATTATTTCATGAAGACTTTAATGTTATTGACTCTGCCTATTTAGCGGAGTGTCTTATGCATCCAAGTTTAGCGCTCCAGCATAATATTACTTATAAACAGATAGATGATTATACTGTAGAAGCAACAATAAGAAAAAATAATGAAGAAACTAGAGGTGTGTTTTATTTTAATGGAAATTATGAAATGACTAGCTTTGTAGTGGAGGAAAGATTTTGTTCAGATACAAAAACTTATGAAAAATGGTCTGCACTAGTAGCTAATTATACGGTAATCAATGGAATAAACAAACCAACAAAATTTCAAGGTGTATGGAACTATGATAGTGGAGATTTAATTTATTTTAATAGTAACGGTATGAAGATTTCTTACCAGTAAATGGATTTAACTATCGAGAAGGTTCGGATAAGAATCCCGGTTTACAAATCTTAACGGATGGGAAACGGATTGTTCCAAACGTTGCAAGTGTGGCTATTAGCTTTGGTATTAAGAGGGGAAAATTAAAAAAGATTCGGTTATTGATTTTGGGAAATCAGATAAAGTCATTAAAGAAATATCTCATACGGTTTTTTTAGACACCTAATGCTAAGATAGAATGAATATCTAATAAACAGTCAGATTAAAGGATGAATAAAGGAGGATTGCCTCTTGTCAAAAGGGTTGCTTCATCATATTGAACTATATGTTTCTGATTTAAAAAGGTCAACTGATTTTTGGGGTTGGTATCTTGAGGAATTAGGCTATCATTCTTTTCAAAAATGGGAGAACGGTCAAAGTTGGAAATTAGGTGAAACGTATATTGTTTTTGTTCAAGTAGAGGAAAGTTTTCTCGATATTCCTTATCATAGATGTCGAGTAGGATTAAATCATTTAGCATTCCACGCTAACTCACGCCAACATGTGGATGATATAGCTGGAAAGTTAGAAAGTAAAGGGATCCCTATACTTTATACGAAAAATCACCCATTTGCTGGAGGAGTGGATCATTATGCGGTTTACTTTGAAGACCCAGATAGAATAAAGGTCGAACTTGTCGCACCCTAACCGGTCAATAAAATAGAAAAGATAAACCATACGATACTTTAAAAATTAGAGGATAAATCTTATTTTTAAAGTATCTTTTTTATATGTAAATTTATAGAACGTTAGCAAGCGAAATATAAAAACGGAAATGTTTACGGATGTAGTTAAATGAGGTATAGTTAGAAATAAAGAGTCATGAGTTGTTTTAATCGTACAATAAATTTTTGAAAGTAGGTGAGCATATGAAAAGAAATGGAATATGGTATCTGGCTATAGGGTTATCTTTAATCGCATTGATAGGATATGGTAGTTATCTTTTCGTTGCTAGAGAAGGAAGTTTTGAGGAAGGTATTATGGATATAAAAGCACCATCATTATCTGGAAATCAAGGAGAAAATGGCAATAAATTGCCCATTCCACCACTTCTAGAGGACAAGAACCCTGAAGAAGGAAAAGCAGAATTTGATCTAAACGTACAATATGGCGAAACAGAATTTTTTGAAGGGAAGAAAACCGATACTTTGGGATATAATGGAGACTATTTAGGTCCGATTATAAAAGTCAATAAAGGCGATGAAGTGAAGATAAACGTAAAAAATACACTGGATGAACCGACTACAGTACACTGGCACGGTTTAGAAGTACCAGCAGAAATGGATGGTGGTCCACACCAAGTAGTAGATTCTCGTTCAACTTGGACTCCTCAGTTCACGATAGACCAACCTGCATCCACACTATTGTATCATCCACACTTACTAGATAAGACGGGTGAACAAGTCTATAAAGGACTGGCAGGTCTTTTTTATATCGAAGATGAAAAATCAAAAAATTTAAACATCCCAAAAGAGCATGGCGTAAATGATATTCCTTTAGTGATACAAGATAAACGGTTTACGAAGGATGGAGATATTCCTTATGAATTGGATATGAGAGACACGATGAACGGCTTCTTTGGTGACACTATTCTAATCAACGGAGCGATAAGTCCTGAATTGGATGTAAAAAATGAAATTGTCAGACTAAGAATTTTAAACGGATCAAATGCTAGGTCATATGACTTTAACTTTAGTGACGATGCTACGTTTCATCAAATCGCTTCAGATGGAGGGTTTTTAGCAGAAAGTGTAGAAATGACTAACGTAGCGCTTGCACCAGCCGAAAGAGCTGAAATACTCGTTGATTTTTCTGACTACAAGGTTGGAGATAAAGTAACTTTTAGAGATGCTGAAAATAATCTGATGACTATAAATATAGTAGAAGAGAGCACTAAAAAAGCAGAGATTCCTAAAGACTTAGTAGAGATACCCAAGTACGATAAAGATGAGGTCGTTCGTTCAAGAGCTTTTGTCATGAGCAGTACGGGTCCAATGGTAACGATTAATGGCAAGCAAATGGATATGAACAGAATAGATGAGGAAGTAAAGTTAAATGAATTAGAAGAATGGATCGTAACCAACCAATCATCAGGAGGAATGGGAATGATGTCTTCTTCTCCCCATCCTTTTCATGTACATGGTGTACAATTCCAGATAGTAGAAAGAAACGGGAAGACCCCGCCATTGAATGAACAAGGCTGGAAAGATACAGTGATGGTTAAAAGCAATGAAGAGGTAAAATTGCTCGTCCTTTTTAAACATAAAGGACTATTTATGTACCATTGCCATATACTAGAACATGAAGATGCAGGAATGATGGGACAATTCACAGTTAAATAACCCCAATAAGAATAAGTTTGAAAGCTAGATAAACTAAAAAAACTCCAATTTCTCTTATTTTTAGAATAAGAAAAATTGGAGTTTTTTGTGTCCTTTTTAAATTAACTTTTTTGTGCCTCTTTAGTTGTTTCGTCTTTTACTTTTAGTAAACGAGCGTTAACTGCGACGATAATCGTACTTAATGACATAACAGCTGCTCCAATTGCAGGAGTAACAACAATTCCTTGATTGATTAGCACACCGGCTGCAAGGGGTATAGCAATAATATTATATCCTGCGGCCCAGATAAGATTTTGGATATTTTTTTTGTAGGTCGCTTTAGATAAGTTAATAATATTGATAACATCTCGTGGATCACTGTCTACTAATACGATATCAGCTGTTTCAATCGCTACATCTGTTCCAGCTCCAATAGCTATACCGATATCAGCTTCTGCTAGGGCAGGTGCATCATTAATACCATCTCCGACCATAGCAATTTTCTTGTTCCCGTTTTCTTTTAACTGCTGAATTTTTTTTGATTTTTCATCGGGCAGCACTTCTGCAAATACGTGTGTCAAACCTAGTTCTTTTCCAACATTAGTTGCTACCTGTTCATTGTCACCCGTAATCATAATCGATTCAATGCCTCGTTCATTTAACATTTGAATAGTTTGGAAAGCTGATGGACGAATCATATCACTTAAAGCAATCATTCCTTGTAAGGTATTTTCTTTTATTACAAAGACAACTGTTTTTCCTTCATCAGATAATTGGTTAAATGTATCGTTATCAAATGATAAGTCTCGTTCTTTCATCGTGCCTGGGCTGATGATAGATACTTGTGCACCCTCAACAGTTGCATTTAATCCTCGCCCAGTTAAATTCTCATAATCGGTTACTGATAACTTAGAAAGAGTACCTTCTTCTCCTTTACGAACAATTCCTTTAGCAATAGGATGATCAGATTGGCTTTCTAGTGAGTAGGCTAGTTGAAGTAACTCTTCTTTTGTGACACCTTCTGTAGGTAAAATAGCGTCAACTCCAAACTTGCCTTCTGTTAAAGTACCCGTTTTATCAAAAACAACCTTGTCGATAGCACGAGCGGACTCAAATTGAGTTCGATTTCGAATCAATAATCCTTCTCGTGCAGCAATAGATGTTGAAACAGAACTAACTAAAGGCATGGCCAATCCTAAGGCATGTGGACAGGCAATAATAAGAACCGTCACCATACGTTCAAGAGCAAATTCAAAGTCAGCTGCGGTCATCCAATAAGTGAGCGTCAATAAGCCTGTAACCACAGCAATATAAAATAACCACTTGGCTGCTAAATCTGCAAAACCTTGAGTTCGGGATTTGGTCGCTTGTGCATTCTTAACTAGTTCAACAACTTGAGCCAAGTACGTTTGGGAACCTACTTTTTTAACCTGTACAGTTAACACGCCGTTCCCGTTGATAGAGCCACCGATAACATCGTCTCCACTCTTTTTATCTACAGGGACTGACTCACCTGTGAGCATGGATTCATCTAAAGTAGATTCTCCTTTTAAAATCTCACCGTCTAAAGGAATTTTTTCTCCTGACTTTACTAGAATGTAATCTTCAGGTTGTAATTCTTCCACAGCTACATCAGTCGTATTTCCATCTTCATCTAATTTGTGGGCTTCGTTAGGCATAAGTTCTATTAGTTCTTCTAATGCCTTAGAAGCACCCATTTGAGACCTCATTTCTATCCAGTGTCCTAATAGCATAACAACAATAAGAGTGGCTAATTCAAAATAAAAGTCGCTTCCTGTAATAAAAAAAGTCGTTAAAGAACTATATACATAAGAAGCAATAATCGCTAGAGAAATAAGAGTCATCATTCCAGGAGTGTGGTCTTTAAAAACTTCTTTTCTAGCACCGCTCAAAAAAGGCTGGCCGCCATAGAAAAAAACAAATGAAGCTAAGGCAAAAAGAAGAATATTTGAGCCTATAAAAGAGAACTCATAATTGAATAAGTGCTGTAGCATAGGGGCAAGGATTGAAATAGGGACGGAAATAATCAAACTCACCCAAAAACGTTTTCTAAAATCTTCTATCATATGAGCATGATGATTTGCATGACCACCATGTTCATGCTGGTTCTCAGAATCATGATTGTGACTTTTTGAATCGTGGTTTTCCATAATGCTTCCTCCTTTTAAGTGAATGACCGAATAATGTTTAATTTTAAAGGGAATAATCGGAAAGATTTGGCTACATTAAGCACTACACGGCAGTCCTTTTTAATGCGATCTTATCGTAGTATAAATAGTTAAGTACAAGTATAGTCATCCTAGTTTTCACGCGGCACTTTATTAAAAATAAGACAAAAGAAAAAGTGTCTACTTTCGTGATCACATCTGTAATTTAAGCATACATGTGTATATAAATAAAGTCAAAAGTAACGTATTAATAGGACTAACAGCAGAATCGTTAAAATAGCAATGGCTACAAAAAGAGTAAGTTAAGACATGTATGCAAGTACAAGATTGGCGTAGTTGCATTTGAAGTCTTATGAATTTACATGAGTAATAGAAAGCGTTATTATTAAATTAACCTAAAAATAAAGGAAGCTGAAAAGAAAGGAGCACAATATGTATAATCGATTTGCTTACATGGGTCCCAATATGAATCCCAATACGAATCCTAATACGAGTCCTATTATTGCCCCTAATATGTTCTTAACTTGGCTCATACCGTTAGTTATTCTAATAGTGATTGGTATATCGATATATATGATAAATAAGAATAATAAAGGAAATATAGAAAATAAAGAAAATAAAGAATCCGCAATAGATATTTTAGAGAAAAGATACGCAAATGGCGAAATTGATGAAAAAGAGTATCTTAAGAAGAAAAAGTTATTAAAGAATAAATGACAGGATGATGGTATAAATACTAGCTGATTCAACCGTTAGTATAAATTTTAGGAGGTAAAGAAATGGATATTGTTTATGAGGAAAGAACAGATAAAAGTTTAAATGAAGCGATTAAATCATTAGAAGAAAATTTAAAAGAAAATAGTTTTGGAGTACTATGGCAACTTAATTTCAAGGATAAGCTTGCTGAAAAAGGTCTAGAATTCAAGGATGACTTTGTCGTCCTAGAGGTGTGTAATCCAAAACAAGCGAAAGATGTATTGGAAAAGAACGTTCATGTAGGATATGTGTTGCCGTGTAAAATGGTGGTAAGAACAGAAGATAATAAGACTTATATGGGAATGACAAGCCCTGAAACACTCATTGGCTTATTTGATGAACCAGAATTAAAAGACATTGCTAAGGATGTAGAAGCTTCTTTAAAAAAAGCTCTCACAGCTTCAATCTAGTCATCTGTGATCAAATGCTAGTATTAGAGAGGGAAGGCGAAAGAAAAAGGAGGGGAAATAATGAATAAAAGTTATGCTAAATTTCTGGGCATGATCGTCACGTCTGGAATACTCATGTATGGAGTGATGTATCTTAACACCTATGAGTTGAATCATGTATATTTTAGCGAAATGCGCTTGTATATGACGATATTATCAACGTGTGTTATGGCGATTGTTATGCTTTTGTTTATGCTACAAATGCTCAAAAATAAAAAAGCAAATATATCTATTGTTTTAGTCAGTGTTTTAGTGTTTACAGGTTCGTTCTTTTTGATGCGGAATCAAACCACAATAGATGAGGTAGATTACATGCAAGGAATGATTCCTCACCACTCTATTGCGATACTGACAAGTGAGAGAGCAGACATTAAGGATCCAAGAGTCAGAAAACTTGCGGATGATATTATTATGGCTCAAAAAAAAGAAATTAAAGAAATGGAAAAATTAATTGAGGAACTTAAATAAGAGTGTTACGTTAGTTTGAAAAGAAAGATCCTTATAGTACTAGTGTCTAATTTATGAGTTGAGGTTCATTCTTTTGAGTACTATATTGACAGAAGGACGTTTATATTTTTTTAAAATTTTGTGCGGTTAAAATTAGTGTATGGAATTAAATAGTAAATTCATGAAACAAACGGATACTATTCTTAAAGTAATATCCTAAAAAAACGTAAAAGCAGGGAGCTTCTTAACACAGCTCTCTGCTTTTTAGTTTTATCTGATAATTACCCTAACCTAACAGATGATACGCAGTGCAGGTTGAAACATATGTGTCGTAAGTTTAAAGCTAGATGAGGTAAATAGTTTACGGTATACTCATGTTAAAGGTGGAAGACGAGAAATTTCAGATGAAGGATGCCTAAAAAACTTATACCATTCAACAGATAGGTAATTATTGAAATCATTAAAATAATTGGAGCCTATTTAAATAAAATGCCTCTAACTGTTAATTAGATTAAGTATATCGCCACTGTGCACAGAAATTACATGTAGAAAATGTTACTGGATGTAAGGTTAGCTATCTTGAAAAGAATAATTTGTCTTATTTTATTTTTTTAGATAGATGATTAGAATTGTTTTTTACTAAAAAAATGGATAAAATAAGATGGTTCTAGTCGGGTAATAGTAACAAGCAGAACTCGTTTTTCACCTCCCTACCTACGGGAAAGCATCCGTATTTTTTACTTAATATTAAGTAAAAAGATTAGAGTTCGCTTCCATTTTCCTGTAAGATAAGGGGAATCATTAAATTCATCAAAGAAAGGAACTCATAATGAAAACATTTAAGCGACTACCACGGCATATCGGGGTTATTCCAGATGGGAATCGACGCTGGGCAACGTCTCATGGGATGCAAAAGCAAGATGGATACCTGCACGGCGTTGATCCCGGACTTCAACTTTATGAGGCTTGTCTAAAATTAGGTGTGGAGGAGATGACCTTCTATGGCTTCACGATGGATAATGTGAAACGCCCATCCATTCAAGCTCGTGCTTTTCAAAAGGCTTGTGTGGACTCTGTTCGAGAACTACAAAAACGCGATGCTGACTTGCTAGTTATGGGGAATACTGACTCTAAGGTTTTTCCTGAAGAACTAAAGCCTTATACGACCCGAACACGTTTTGGTGAAGGGAAGATGAAAGTGAATTTCCTTGTTAACTATGGGTGGGATTGGGATTTGAATCAGTCTTTGCAAAATGAGGAAACCCTTGTTAGCGGAAATGTGGCGAATCATATTGCTTCTAAGGATATCTCGCGTATCGATTTAATCCTACGTTGGGGAGGCCAGCGTCGCCTGAGCGGATTTTTACCGATTCAATCCGTCTATTCCGACTTTTATGTGCTGAACCAATACTGGCCAGATTACGAAGAAGAGCAACTATTTGAAGCGCTCCGTTGGTACCAAAACCAGGATATTACTCTAGGCGGGTGAACACATAAAAAGGACAGCCTCTCAAGTACAGTTATCCTCAAATACGTAAATCTAACTCTTTAATTCTAAATAGTCAACTGAGCTCATCAAGAAACGATAAAATTGTTTCTTGATAAGTTTTTTTTAGTTTAATATACTTTTCACTATACAATCAGGCTATATTAAACTTAATTATCAGGGTAAGGAAAAATAAACGTAGATAGATTTATCTCTATAGGTACTATTTTTTAGTATGGTTCCTCAAAGTATTGCTGGCTTCAGCAAAACAGACAACTGGATGTGATTTATTCATTGATTTATTTCGGGTCATGGTATCGCTATAGTAAAATAGTATGCTTCTTTACACCTGTATTATTTCAATGTGTTTTACACTAGTTGTTGTATTCAGTAGGATAAGGTATCATTCTAAAAAAATTACTGACTAGTTTATTGATTTAATTTAACTTCATCCGCTGGATCGACTTCTTTTTCCAACAGCTCATGGCCTGCTTTGTGATAATTTAGAGCCTCAAGAAAAGGAACAAGAATAGCAGCAACTAAACCTGCTGCGAATCCATTGTTATAAAGATTGATACCGCCTTGTAAAAAACCTATATTTACTACTAAAGTAAGATGAAGAGCACCAGCAATAAAACCAGCGACTGCCCCGTAGTGACCAGCTATAGGAGAAAGAGTGGTAACAAAAAGAATAGCAATTAATATTTTTGTATCTTGAATTTCAAAAAGAGTAAAGTAAGCCATTAAAGTAGCGCCCATCATAGGGGCTATAACCGTTTTGATATTTTTCCCAAATGCACCGAAACCAACTATACAAAAAATTCCACCTAGAACAGGTCCATTTAATTCTCCGCCCAGAAGCAACATGTAGAGCGTAGAAAGGATGCCCAATAATCCCATATTAAAAAAAGTAGCACCAACTCCACCTATTTCAATATAATCTGTCGAAAGCTGACCGGAACTACTAAGAATTTCTTTTAGCCCTTTCAAAGTTCCTTTGTTCACTATAAGACCCACCAGAACTAGACCTATAAAAAGAGAAAATAAAAAAATAGAGAAAGGAAGGTTGTAACCACTGGCTAGAATAGAAACGCTCTCTACCCGACGACCGAAATTTCTCATAATAGAAGTAAATACAGTTCCAATCAATCCACAAACGAATCCGATATTGTATAGACTGAAGCCCTTTGTAAAGCTAATAACATGATGTGCGAGTGGAGGCAATAGAAAGCCGACGATAAACCCGGATAAGCTGCCTAAAAAAATACCGGCAGAAAGGGGAAGACCTTCTCCAAAAGTAAGTTCACTTACTAATGGGCTCAGTGCTGTTCCAAAAAGAGCAGCGAGTAGCGACTTCTCTAAAGGGATACGAGTGACTTTTGCAAAACTGAAAGCACCTATGATGATTGGTAAGGAGTTATAGAAGTTTTTACCGAAGAAAGAGAAGCCAGTAATGATGAGTATTCCTGCAATAACAGGACCAGTAATTTTTGCTTTACACAATCGAACAATGAGTAGTGTTTCTAACGTCATAATGGAGACATTCAAAAAAGCAGCTCCTGCATTAGCGAGTTCAATGTAGTCGGTCAATAAAGTTGCTGGCGAACTCATAATAACCCAGAAACCATCCCATATTTCTTGTGGAGAATTAAAAAAAAAAGCTAACACACCAAATAATAAGGCAAATAGAGTGAAGAAGAAGAACAGCTTGGTTTCGGATAATTGGGGATAACTCTTTTTTTCTTCTGGGGTCATCATCATTGTTTCCTCCTGTCGAAAAGTTGGGGCTGGGAAATGATCACGGGTTCTTATTTTTTTGAGTGTAACAGAAAAAACAAAAAATCAACAATAAGAAACTTATTATCAGCTATGTGGTATTATTTTCATAATAGCTTCGTTAAATGACAAGATTTTTCAAATGGCCACAATAGAATAGACTTAATTCATAAATGCTTCACTGTTAGGTAAAAAAATAGCGCAGCGGATTAATCATGACACTAAATTAATCTGGGTGAATAGCGTCAAAAATAAGTTACAGAGTTTTAAAAAGATAAACAATCGCTGTATGTCTAACAAAAAATAGGTAGAATCATCATTATACAGCTAATTGTAGCTTTGTGCTGGCACTCACACTATAGTAAAATAGAATAAACTAGCTATTAAAGGAGACTAACAATGAATTATCCTCTATTAAAAAATCAATTACCCGTATCGATAAAAAAAGTTTGGAAAAAAACAAGTTTAACTACTTTCGTAGTGTTCCAATTGCTGGGTATAGGCGTTATAAG
Organism: Carnobacterium funditum DSM 5970; assembly: GCF_000744185.1. NCBI lineage: Bacteria > Bacillati > Bacillota > Bacilli > Lactobacillales > Carnobacteriaceae > Carnobacterium > Carnobacterium funditum. Next base: position 1,870,631 of record NZ_JQLL01000001.1, read on the forward strand.
TGTATTTATGTACTTTGAAATATTAAGTGGTATGTGGAATGTGGTGTTTAGTGTTTACTTTGTACTAGTATTTGTTACCTATTTATTGAATTTTCTTCTGATAAATTATCGTTATCAATATTTTCGTTATGAAATAACGAGTAAAGAGGTTGTTTTTCAAGAGGGGTTTATTTTTCGTTCCATCACATATGTCCCTTTTACTCGCATTCAACATATAGAAACGGAACAAGGTCCATTTTTAAGAAGAGAAAATTTGATGGAATTGGTTATTCACACTGCTGCAACTGCTCATCATATCGCAGGTCTCTCTATTGAAGATTCAGAAAAGTTGCGTCAAAGCCTATTGCTGAAAGTAGAGGAGGGAACTGAAGATGAATAGCGAGCGAAAAAAATTTCATCCTTCAGTTATGCTGGTTCACTTTATTAAAGGAATTCGTAGCTGGCTATTTTTAATCTTTATTATTCTAGTAAATACTGAGGGAACAAGCATTTACCAAATAGTAGCCTTAAGTGCCATCCTGATATGGGTCATATCAACCAGTGTTTTCAAGTATGTCACGCATACATACCAGGTGACACCGCAAAAAATAATTGTCTATAAAGGAATAATAAAAAAAAGAGAAACGGATATTTCTTATGATCGCATACAAACGATTAAGCAACGACAATGGTTTTTCTTTAAACCGTTTAAAGTAGTTGAACTTTTAATTGAAACGGCCGGTAGTACTCCTGGTGAAGCTGAAGCATCTTTAACAGCAGTAGATAGTTCACTGGTAGAAACCATTGAACAGCTACGGAAAGATTCACGTACTGTCCTCAATAAAAATAAAACAACTAGGCCGTCTTCAAGGGCTTCATTCACTTTATCCAACAATCAAATTTCTTTGTATGCTTTAACAGATATGACAGTCATTCTGATTTTTGGAACAGTCTTTTCCTTTCTAATGGATTGGGTTCCAGATAGATTTTTTACAGAAATAGAATTATGGATTAACAATCTGCAGTGGATCCTGAGTGCCTTTATCTTTCTGGTAGGGGCAGTAGGAATTGCTATGTTATCTTTAATAAAAAACTTTGCCTTATTTTATCATTTCAAAGCTATACTCCAAGAGGATACCTTGTCAGTTGAGTATGGGTTATTTGAAAGAAAAATTCAAAAAATACCTTTAAAAAAAATACAAGCTATTAAAGTGCATAAGCAGATTTTACGTAATTTATTTGGAATGTCTTCAGTGGAACTCGTTCTCATGGGTGGACAGGAAAGTGATGGAGAAGGACTGGCTTCAAAAAGAGTTTTATTGTTTCCACTTATTCAAACGAAAATAGTTTATAAAACATTGGCTGAATTTCTTCCTAATATGCCAATAACAGAGCCTATTGTTCAATCTGTAACCAAAGGGAAATTATGGTATTTTTGGCGTTGGACGATAGTAGTGGGGCTACCTCTACTGGTAGGTGGGTGGTTTATAAGGAAATGGTTAAGTTTGATTATACTAGTTATTATCATTATTTTACTTGTCTATCGATGGGTTAAGAGCCAAATGCAAGGGTACACCATCCAAGAGAATCAGATACTCTGCTTGCAACAGTTCGAAGGTCTTTCAACGGTTCAATTATTTATAGCACATCAAAATGTTCAATCGTTTACTCGCTCCTCAACTAAGTGGTTAATGGAAAAAAATATCGGTCATATTCAAGTGTGGTTCAAAGCAGGAGACAGCCCAACTTATGTTGACTTACGTTTTATCCAAAAAGTGGATGAACAGTTTATCTATGAAAATTTTTGGGAAGCAGCAGTAGTTAGTGAATAAAAAAGATTTTTTATCAAAAAAAAGCAAATAGATTGAAAATAGATAAATGATAAAGATGAATGAGTGGATACATGGTAGGGATTTTGGCAATAAAGAGTCTGTTATAGGCTACCATTTAATCTTTGATTCCAATAAAGCGTTTAGCCCTATTTTTAGTTTTTTTGTAGTAATAACAACTAAATGTCTTTCATTACATTGAGTAATCATATTTTGGAGAAGTCTGTAAGAAAGTTCCCTATAGGCAAAGGGTCAGGATGCTGACTAGATAATTTCACAAAAATTCATAAGTTTAATTATAATATAGTCCCTCCTTCACAAAGGACGCTGTACTTGATAGAATCCCGCTATTGATTGTTCTTATAATGAACAAATAGGGTATTTATGTAAAAATGAAAACTAAAGTTAGATTAGTGTGGTTAGGGAATAATAGTGGGGATTTGAATACCTATTTCCTTTTCATTTTTTCTTTTAAAAATAGGATATCAATAAAAGCTATACTAAAAGATAAACCTAAGCTAGTTGAAAGAATTATGGGAAAATCTATTTCAGATTCTTTGCTTAGATAGTCAAAAGTGAAATTCAAAGCACTAAACAAAATAAATAAAGTAATAAATGTAAAGATACTTTTTCTTATCTGAATCCATGTTAACTTTCTTGCATTCATAATAGTTATAAAAGGAATATAGATAACTATTATGAATGCGAAAAATGCATATCCTACTAAAAATTTAAAAGAAACAGGGCTATCTATTTTTTTGAAAATAATAAAAAATGATAGGATAGTTGCGACTAAAAATAAGCCACAAAGAATTTTTGTGAAAAGCAATGTTTTAGTCTTTTCCATTTTACACTCTCCTCAAATTGTCATTAGCTAAGTGTTGTTCAATAACTTATGATTGCTAAGAGATTACTATGGAGTTTTTTTAACTCCATATAAGCTGGAAACAACAAAATAAATACCGGCTACTCCTAAGATAATAATATAACCGCTAATTAAGCCAGCTGTAAGATAGCCGCCTAAGGTTAGTCCAACAGCCGCTAAAAGCTGAGAACCTTGGAAGGATAGTGAACCAAAACTTAAATAAGACGCTTGTTTATCTTCCGGAATCAAGTCAACTTGTCGAGCACTCAAAATAGGGGCCGAAGCTAACTCTCCAAGTGTTGCTAAGACCATTAAAGGAATCAAAAGATAAATACTATTTGCTGAAGCCATTAAGCCGTAGCCACTAATATAGATAAACAAACCAACAATGACAACAGTTCGTTCAGTTTTTTTCTCTGTTATTTTTGAAATAATAAAAGTGAAAAATACGACCATAATGGTATTAATTACTTGCAAAATACTCAGCATCCTTACCCCATCGATGTTGATAGAAAAAAGGGTGAGTGGTTTAAACTCCTTTGACAGACGAATACCGGTATACTTTTGTAAAGAAAATTCGGCTGCACTATAAAAAGCAAACCCTAAAATTAAAAGCACCCAGCGTTTGTCTTTGGATGCAATATAGTAATTGGTGAAGAGATCATGAAAAATAGTTTTTCCTTTAGTATGTGAAACGGTATTCCGATAGTTAAGGTTTTTTTGTAGAAAAGCGGAAACTATAAACTGTAAAAAAGCAGCCCCGAAAAATAAATAAACAAGATAATGTTTAAACAGGAAGCCACCAATAGAAGCACCTAAAGCCATCGATAAGTTAAATGTCCAATATTGTAGTTGATAAACTTTTTTTCGTTCATGTGGCACAGTCGAGTCAAGCAGCACAGCATCAAACGCAGAGTAATATAAATTATAAGTTATGCCACAGATTAGATAACCACTGATTAACCAAAAATGCTGTGATAGAACGCCTGTAAAATTCAAGGCAACAATAAATAATGAGACTCCATATAAATTTTGGAAGATCAATAAGATCTTTTTACGCTGGAAGTTATCTGCTAAGTACCCTCCAATGATTCCAGCAAGAAATGATGAAATAACATTTATCATAACCAATACTCCAAGCATTTCTTTGCTGAATATACTAGCTAAATAAATAATGAGGTAAGGAATGGTACATGCATAGACTAAACTACTAAAAAAAGAGGTAACTAATGTTGTTTGAATATTTTTTGAAAAAGATGATAGCATAATAATCTCCTTATAAAGTAAAGAAACAGGTGATAACGTATTAATCCGTATCCTTAGTTAGTTTTTTTATGTTTAAATGTCGTGCTAGAGAAGCAAGTAGTGCGATTTAGTAACCGTAAAACACTTTTTGAAATCTCCTTAACAAAAAATAGCGTAGCACAATTATGAGAATAAGGAAATAGAAAAATTAAAATACGTTAATAAAACAAATGATAGATCATTTATTTAAGTTCATAGATAAAATAGGCAAATCAAAAGTTCATTCTCAATCATCCTAATTTATTCGTTTCATCTAATTCATTTAGTAAATAAGGGGATTTTTAAGCTACGTGAGTCAACACGATAGTTAAAATGATTAAGGAAGAATGGTTGTATGGTTTCATTCAAAGCAGATGAGGAATAATCTATTGAATGGCTACAACAGCATGACGAAGTATATTTCCAAAAAATTAATGGGTATAAATCGTGACTACTTAAACAAATAAACCTAAAACAATCACTTAGAAAGTGTTGTTTTAGGTTTATTTGTTGTTTTTAGGAATAGTGAGACAGATTGCTGAATTTTTCAATCAAGATAATTAGAGAAAAGCAATGAGTATTAAAAAAACATTTTCAAATTCTATGCTAATATATCCTTTTTATTAAAGGAATAATAGGCTACAGATAATAATAAAATAAGATAGATACTATTTATTGTAATCGAAAATATAAGAGACATACTTTCCATGGCAGGATAATTACCTGGTAAATAGTTCGTTAAATTCCAATTAGCCATTAATAAATATTTTGCGAACTCAGTTTTGGTGGATAAGTATAATGTTAATGGTGGCCCTAAAAATAGTACTCCTAAAGTAGCACCTAATGATAGTGCTGTATTTCTACTAACAGTGGAAAAAGTAAAGGCGACTGTTGCAATGATAATTAGATAAACCAGATTACTTGCTGTTATTCCCGTAAAATAAACCCAAAAATTAGAGTGCATATACATTCCATCAGAAGCCCGATAGACATATTCAGAAGTAGGATTCATTTGCGAAGTGAAAAGCACAACTATAATTGTTGCTAGATATAAACTTAAATAATAAGATAGGGTTACTAAAAGTGTTGCCACATACTTAGAGGTTAATATTTTTGCTCTAGAGTAAGAGCGTATAAGGAGTAACTTTATAGTGCCCATCGAAAATTCTTTAGAAACCATGGCACTTGCTATAATGGCAACAAAAATACCTATTAATAAATTCAAACTAGACGTACCTACTAAAGAATCGTATAGATTATTGATAGCTGGTGGCTTAATTCCTTCTTTTGAATGGTAGTTTAATCTTTCTATTTCACTTTGATTAATACTAACCGTCATATTCTCGTCAAAAGATAACTCTGATCCACTAGTTAACAGTGCAGTATTCTTTTCCTTTAAGTTATCAACCTGTTTTGCTACTTGAGATTGCCAATCTGTACCATATGAAATATCAGCAACTGTTTCTTCACCATTAAACAGTAATGGCATTAAGCTTAGTAAGGCAGAAGTTGCCAAAATAATTATTAAGGTTACATAATTATTTTTTCTAAAAAAAACTTTATTCCATTCATTAACAACTAAATTTAACATTTTTTCCTCCTCCTTCTTATTTCATTGTAAGATTCATAAATCTATCTTCCAACGAATTTCCTTTTGGTTCAACACTGTAAATAGCTAGATTGTTTTCAACAAATAGTTTAACGATTTCCGGAATTTCTAAATCTAAAACAGATAATTGGAATTCAAGTAGTCCTTCCGTTATATAGCTAGATAATTGATAGTTGTCCAGAAGTAATTCTTGAGCTTTATTGTTATCAGATACTTTAAATTGGTAATAGTTATGCTCATTTTTTTCTTTTAAATCTTCAATAGCTATCAGCTCACCTTCTTTAATAATAGCTACTCGATCACACATTAATTCTATTTCACTAAGCAAATGGCTAGATACAATGACCGTAACGTCTTTTTCATGGGCTAATGTTTGGATGTACTGTCTCAATTCTTTTATTCCTGCAGGATCTAACCCATTAGTAGGCTCATCTAATATCAAAACTTTCGGATCATTTAATAACGATTGAGCAATACCTAACCGTTGTCTCATCCCCAAAGAGTAAGTCTTAACTTTATCGTTTATCCTACTTTTTAAATTTACGAACTCAACTAAGTTATCTATTTTTTCTTTTGAGATATTCTGATGCATCCTGCTAAAGTACTTCAAGTTTTCTAGCCCAGATAAAAAAGGATACATTTCCGGATTTTCTACTATTGCACCAATATTTTCTAAAGCTTCTTTATGGTTTTTTTGCACATCGTGGCCACAAATCTTTACACTGCCAGAAGTAATGTCGATGAGGCCGACTATCATCCTGATAGTCGTCGTTTTCCCAGCCCCATTAGGCCCAAGGAGCCCAAAAACTTCTCCCTTTTTTATATTAAGCGATAAATCGTTAATAATCTTTTTTTTACCGATGACTTTCTCTAAATTAGATAGTTCTACATTAAATTCCATAGTCTCTCCTTTTATATAGTATTGGTTAATTAGTTATCATTCTCTAAGATTAAATTTTAGTCTCTTTTTAAGGAATACCTTACTATTTAGTGAATAGCCATTAGGTAAAAGAATGGACTAGTTTATGTAGTTATAGCTATTAAGTGCAACTATTATTTAATGGGTTATTTCATTTAGTATTAATATTTTGAATAAACTAATGCAGTGTTCTACAATTAATGTCATTCTTTTTTATCGTAGCTACTATCCTGAGTGGAGCCAAGAGCTACTAACCTAACAAAAGACCTCAATCTATCCCTTATAGACCATTCTAACCTCCCATCTAATATGGATCATATAACAAGCCTAATAAAAACTATTAAACAACTCTATTCTCATTATTTATGTTCGCCGTATCCGAAATGAATTTGTGAACTTCCTGATGGTGTTAAAATAACAAGGGATGTCCAATCCACATCTACAGTAACATAATTGAAGTGAAAGTTAAATTTTATATTAATTGTATTTTAATTGAAATTAACGACAATAGGATGAGTCATTGTTCTTTTGAAGGTGTAAAATAAGACACGATTTAATTCTAAAAATAATTTAACAAAAAGCTTTCCTGAATTTAAAGTACATAAGGATAGATTCTATGAGTAACCCTATTGAATTAATTTTAACAGGTTAAATTTTCACCACTAATGAGCTAATCGGAGGGAATTGTAAGATGTGCGTTAGATTATCGTGACTTTCTTTTAAAAGTTGCTCGTCTAGTGATGATTATCATTGTAATAAGATTAGATTATTGGTTCAATATGGTTATAGTGAAAAAGATGAAAAGGTGGTTTTTAATCATGACATATTTTTAGTCGTAGTGATGGATGCTTTCAGCTATATTGTTTACCGTAAGTCTTTTAATCTTAAATAAAGTAAAAGTAATTAGTTTTATACAAAAACTTTCTTTGAAAATAAAAGTATGAGATTCAATAATTTCTTTAGGGATAGTATTTTTATTTGGGTTTTTGCTAATGTACTTTCGGGAGTTTTATATGATCAATTTAACTTAGTAACATTTTCATTTTTGCACTTCACTTTTTAGCCATTTTATAGAGTTTATAACATTATTATTTTTCTATAGCCGTTTTTCTAAGAAGATAATAAGCTGCAATCGACAAACTATATTCGATGGCTATTTCTTGAATGACTAATGAAAATATAGCGCCACTAAAAGTAAAAGCAGAAAGAAATGTAAAAAGGAAAGACTTACCTCAACTGAATAGCTTCCCTTTAACACCCGCATTCTTTAACTCCTTTTAATATCTATAAATACGTAAAAAATAAAAGAACGCAATAACTTGCCTCTTAGCAAGCATTAGTTGTGAACGTTAATAAAACTGTTAAGTGTATATTTTTTTATTTATCAATATGCTATTATTTTTGAAATTAGCATAGAAAGAAAAAGGCACTCTGATTTCAAAGATTTCTCAGTACACGACGGTATCTAATGTCATGTATTTTATTTTCAAAATAAAGTAATGAAGAATGAAGTGTTAAATAAAAGAAATGAGAGGCGAATCAAGCAAATGGAAAATAAAGCAGAAGATAAAAACGTTCAGAAATTTTTATATGATGTTATGGAGACTGATAATGAAAAATTTAACATTTTAGAAGAATTAAGGAATAGTGTATTTACACATTGCAAAACTACGCATGAAAGAATGATGTATGGAGGCATTATGTTTTCTAATGAAAAAGACTGGGGCGGTATTTTTGTTTACAAAAGCCATGTATCTTTTGAGTTTTCAGAGGGCTTTAAATTAAATGATCCCAATAAATTATTGCAAGGTACTGGGAAAAAAAGACGTCATTTAAAAATTTATTCTTTATCAGATATCCCTGAAAAAAAAGTAGCTTTCTTTGTTAAACAAGTACTTGCTCTTAATTGAAGCAACTAATGGAATGAATAAGTAAAAATGAAAAATAGGAATGATTTAATATGAATACTAAAAAACAGTTCGTTATGGCATTAATATTAGTAGCGGTAGTAATTATTTATAGAAGTATGATAAGTTTTACCGAAGTGGTAGACAATTTAGGTATGTTATTTTTTGTATCGCTTGGTTTTTGGTTTCCTTATGATACTGCAAGAAAAAAAGATAGAACTAAATCCTGGGAAAACAAACAAGTTCAAGACATTATTCAAAGAAAATTTTCACCTTTATAGTGGCAATGAAAAATGCAAACTTGTATAATAAAAAATAGTTAAAAAGTAAATGAGGTGAAAGCATATGCCGAAAATTGAACGTAAAAAACATGAAGTTTACCAGGGCAAAGAAGAAGATATTGAAATAAAGAGCGGTCGCTTTCGATTGTACTTTCAAAACCGGTATACCCTTATATCATTAGCGACTGATCTCATCACAGGAATATTTTATATTATTGCAAGTATATCCGCTTTGACTTCTATGCCAGATATTTATGGTAAGTACCTTTATTTAATGGGAGGAATTTTCTTAACTATCCGCCCCATTTTAAAAATTATCCATAATATCTTTATCTATGACGAAAAAAAAATAGCAGAACAGGAAGAACAAAAAAACACAGAAGAATACGAGGAATACAATGAAGATTATTATGGTAAGGATAAAGAATATAAGGAGAAAGAAAATCAAGAAAACAAAAAAAAGGAAAGTTAATCTAATTTTTACAGGCACTTTTGTAAATAGTGTGGATACCTTACTTACATGTCTTCATAATTTACCTCGGAACATAGCAAAGGGTATTAATAACGCTGAAATGCCATAGTAAATAGAGCCTTAAGTAGTTGATGAATTAAACAAAAATAAAAAGAATTCAAATACTTTTAAACAAATTTACTAACAGGTTTTAGCCATGTAAGTTATTTCCTGTAAGAGCAATTGACATTTTTGCAGGGCTTACTTTTATAGGAAATAATTTTATACTAACAGATTATGATGCAATCAAAAATATACAATTGGATGTAAAGTAGAAACGAAGAATGAGTTGACACAGATACAACGAAGTATTATCCAGTTGAAATAAAAATAACCGAAAAAAAGTAGAAATAATTAAAAATCAAAGGATTTAAAAATAAAGAAGGAAATTCCTTCAATCCTAAGATAAAATTATATGACAATCAGTTAGAATATAATTTAAATAAGCCACATCTCCCCTGAGTTAGAATGGAGTAATGGCTTATTTTTGAATTATTAAACAGTTATTATCCTAAAGTATTTATAGAATGTTACTTAGCAATAATTTTATCAAATACTTAGATAAGATTGAGATTAATAGAGATACTTAAATTATTGAATCCACGGTATATGAATTCCTACTCAATCAGTCTTTACTGGAATAGTATGCTTATTTTTTTTATCATTCCAAATTTCTAATAGTTTATCAAATGTTAATTGACTAGTACTATTTAAAATATAGTCAGCATCTTTTAATGTCTGTAAATCACCTATTCCAATAGAGAGCATCTTAGAATCATTGATAGCCTGAATTCCTGAATAAGCATCTTCTATACCGATAGCATATTTTGAATGAACACCTAGCTGTTGACAAGCAGTTTCAAATGTTTCAGGTGCTGGCTTTCCATTTTTTAATGTTGACGGATCTACAATTGTATCAAAATGATTATACAAGCCAAGATTTCGTAATAGTTTAGGTGCATTTCGACTGGCAGACGCCAATCCAATTTTTATATTATTAGAACGGAGATCATTCAATAACTGATCAATACCAGGCAAAATATTTTTGGGATTAACTTGATCGATTAAAGTGATATACAAATCATTCTTTTCTTTTTCAAAAACAGCTATTTCTTCTTTTGAAAAATCATTTTCTAATCCTCCTAGGGATAGGATTCTACGTAGTGATTCGGTACGATCGACCCCCTTAAGGTGTTCATTAAAATCTTCAGTAAGAAAGATACCTAATTTTTTAGCTAAAGCTTGCCAAGCTTTAAAATGAAAATCAGCAGTATCGGTGATAACGCCATCTAAATCAAAAATAACAGTTTGAAACATAATAATTCCTCCTAAAAGCTTTTAGTCAATACGATGATTATTATAGTATATTGAATATAATTAAGCAATTTTTATATGAAAGCGCTTGTTTTAATTAAAAATGTCTGTTATTATCCATGTATAGAGAAAACGTTTTCGAAAGGTGGTGAGTTGCTATGAAGGGGAAACTGGTACTTAGAATATTGGCCATTTCGATTGATGGAATGTTCGTCTATCTTCCAAGTTATATGCTTTTGACTATTTTAGGCTTTGAGGGATTATTGCTTAAACTTCTTCCACAATTATTATTTGCAGTATACAATACAGTTTCTCTTTCTTCTTTTGATGGAAAAACAATAGGTAAGTATTTCTCTCGATTAAATGTTTATACTGAAGAATCTGGAATGATACACTTTGGCATGAGAGAATCTTCTAAGCTACTTTATTTCCTTCCTAATGTTGGTGTTGTGTTCTTAGTTTTATCAGGCTTAACTATGTTAGTTTTTAAATTAACACTTCATGACTGGATAAGTCAGAGTAGAGTGTTGCTTGATGTGGAAAGGGAAGGAATAGAAAGAGAGGGACATATTGGAAAACAACTCTATCGATGAAGTTTTGCAAAAAAGCTTCATAGCAGAAATTGACACAGGAGATTTGCTTATCCTTTTTATAATGGCTACAGCTATAGGGATATTATTGGCTCGAATGTTTAAAAATCAATATAATCCTTCAACACTAATAAAAAGCTATATGTTTTATGGCGTAGTTCATTGCTTAATTGGAATAGCCTTGTTTAAAGCACCTATAACTATTGTAATTGGTACATATCTATTAGGGGCAATATTTGCTGCGTTTCGATCAAATTATTATTTTTATGAGTAAAGATTTATTTTTAAAACTAAAACGTTTTCTTAGGAGGAAATTATGAATAGCGGAATGAAATATTACAAGGATAATCCTTGGTTGATTAGAGAAGATAGATTTAATGTAGATTGGTTAGGTAAGGTAGAAGCAGCTATGTCTTTAGGAAATGGTTACCTAGGTGTACGATCTGCAACAGAAGAAAGCTATATAGGAGAAAAACGAAACACTTTTGTATCAGGCACATTTAATAAAATTAGTGAGAATGAAGTTACTGAACTACCCAATATTCCTGACTTAATTGGGATGGAATTTCGATTGAACGGTAAACGATTAGATATAACGAAAGGGCTACTAACTGACTATCACCGCACTTTAGATTTAAAAACTGGTGAACTCATTCGCTCATTTGTTTGGGAATATGACGATATTAACGTTCAATGTAATTTTAAGCGATTTGTATCATTTTCACAAAAACATCTTATTTGTCAGTTTGTAGAATTTAAAAATTTAGGTCAATCTTTGGAAGTGGAATTTATTTCAGGGATAGATGGTCAACTAACAAATAGCGGAGCACAACATTTTACTGAAGGTGATAAAGCATTAACAGAAGGTAAATATATACAAATGATGCCCCATACCACACAATCAGACATTTTCATGGTATTATCTACAACTCATAAAATTCAAAAAGAACAGGATATTTACCAGGAAACAAAAAAACGGGTTGAAATGGGTAGACGAAAGGTATATAACCGTTATTGGATAAATCTGGATGCTGGAGAAAAAATGGAAATAGAGAAGATTTCATCAATATATACCGGAATAGATAAAGAGACAGTAGGGAAAACGATTAATGAAGTGAAACATATTGCGTTGGATGAATTAAAGCAAGCAGAAGTATCTGGTTATCAAAATTTATTTGAGAAATCTGCTAAGGCTTGGAAAGATAACGTATGGTCAGTACTACCAATCACGATAGAATCAAAAAACTTCAAAGATCAGTTAGCAATTAATTTTGCTAGATATCATCTTCATTCAATAACTCCTGCTCATGATGAGCGAATGAATATTGCCGCGAAAGGTCTCTCTGGAGAAGGGTATAAAGGACATACTTTTTGGGATACAGAAATATTTATGTTACCTTATTTCACATTCACTCATCCCGATATTGCGAAAAATCTTGTGACGTATCGATACTTAGGACTTGCAGGTGCTCATAAAAAGGCTAAAGAAAATGGATTTGAAGGAGCGCAATTCCCTTGGGAAGCAGCCTGGCCAGATGATGGCGAGACTACGCCTATCTGGGGAGCGGCTGATATTGTTACTGGACAGCAAACTAAGATTTGGTCTGGTTTCATAGAACAACATATTACAAGTGATGTGACATTTGGCATCAAGCAGTATTTGGATGTAACTGGGGATCAAAAATTTGCAAGGGAAAAAGGTTTTGAAGTCATATTAGATACAGCAAAATTTTGGGCTAGTCGACTTGAATGGCAAGAAGACAAAAAACGTTATGAAGTTTTAGAAGTTATTGGTCCAGATGAGTACAAGGAACACATCGACAACAATGCTTATACTAATTATACAGCTTATTGGAATATCAACTTAGCTATAAAACTGTATGAAGAACTGAAAGAAAATGAACAGCATATTTTCCGGAAATTGAATGAAAAGCTCAATCTAAATCAATTTTACGAACAATGGTTAGATAAAGTTAATAAGATATACTTGCCAGAACCCACTAAGGAAGGAGTGATACCTCAAGATGACAGCTATTTATCAAAAAAGATAATCGACTTAACTAAATATAAACAGAGCCCACATGTTGGTACGTTATTCCATGATTACAATTTGGAACAAGTAAATGATATGCAAGTCACTAAACAAGCTGATGTATTACTTTTATTGTTTTTATATGAAGATCTCTTTTCAAAAGAGGAAAAATTGGTTAACTGGAATTACTATGAACCGAAAACAGTGCATGACTCGTCATTATCATTATCTACCCATGCTATATTAGCTGCTGATCTTGGCAGGCTGGAGTTATCTTATGAACTTTTTAATAAAGCGATGAATATTGATATGGGAGAGGATATGTACTCCTCAGATGATGGGATTCATGCAGCCTCACTAGGAGGAATCTGGCAAATGGTTGTATTTGGATATGGAGGAGTAAGGTGTCTCAATGGCAAACTCCGAATAGAGCCACATTTACCAGAAGCTTGGAATAACTTAACATTTGGTATCATCTGGAGAGATAATCCGTTAACTATTGAGGCCACAAAAGAACGAGTTAGTGTGACAAATAATGGTTCAAATCCAGTTTCTTTTGAAGCATTTGGTTCAAAATATTGTATTTCTGCTGGCAACAAAAAAAATATAACTATATAGGAGGAATAAAGATGAAAAAGTGGAAAAAATTTATTGGGGTAGGGATTACATTATCGGCAGCGCTTCTTATGACAGCTTGCGGTGGAAGCAGCGAGAATGAAAGCGGTTCTGGAGATGAGGAATCAGATTTTAAAGGAAACACACTGACGATTGGTGTATGGGGAGGAAATGAATCAGAAGAAGGTTCGTTAGATAAAATGATTAGTGTATTTGAAGATGAAACAGGTTCAAAGATTGAGAAAAAAGTTTACACAGACTACAATACTCAAATTCAAGCAGATTTAGCAGGGAAAACGGCCCCTGATGTTTTCTACGTTGACTCATATATGTATCCTTGGTTCTCTCAAAACGGAACATTAGCAGATCTGGATGTTGATAGCTTCGAGGGGGATAAATTTTATGAAAGTTTAACGGATAGCTTTACAACTGATGGTAAATTACAGGCAATACCAAAAGATATGTCTACCTTAGCGCTATATTTAAATACTGAAATATTTGAGAAAACTGGAGTATCAGTGGATGAAATTCCATCTTCATATGAAGAATACGTAAAATGGCTACCAGGCTTTCAAGAAAAAATTGATGTTGCTTATGGTAAAGATAAAGTATTTGCAATGAGTTACAACCAGGATCTAGCTCGCAATTATCATTTAGCAGCAAGAGATGGCGGGATGCCGATAAAGGAAGATGGAACAGCGAACTTGGAGAACGAAAAAGTTGTTGAAAATTTAACAATATTAAAAGAATTGGTTGATACTAATGCTGTCGTAACCCCAGAAGAAATTGGTACTGGCTGGAATGGGGAAGCATTTGGCGCTGGGAAAATTGCAATTATGGATGAAGGTAATTGGGTGTACCAAACGTTGAAAGACGAATTTTCAGATATCCCATTTACTGTTCGTAAAATGCCTACTTACAAAGATACAGAAGGTTCTATGATGTTCTCAGTAGGCTGGGGTAAATATGCAGGGACTGAACAATCTGAATTAGCTGATAAGTGGATTCAATACGCAACAGGTGTCGAGGGTATGAAATTATGGGTTGAAGGTACAGGTACATTACCTAGTCGTCAAGATGTAGCAGATAAAGTAAAGATTACAGAAAATGCAGATTTAAAAGTTCATTTGGAGGCATGGGAATATGCTACCATTTGGCAAAATGGAACAACTCTTGATACGGTAAATAAAGCTTATCAAAATTTCTTGACTAACGCTTTAAATGGTACCAAACCATTCGAAGCAGCGATGAAACAAGCAGATGAACAAGCGAATGCTGATATTAATCCAGATTAGAGATTGGTAATTTATAAAGATTGAGGTGAGTTATTTACTTACCTCTAGTCTTTTTTTACAGAAGGGTGGCAAATTATGGAAATTCGGAAAATCAAGAAAACTAAAACACAAATGCAAGAAATTAAACAAGCATGGGTTTTTTTGGCACCAGCTATTGTAATTGTTGGAATTTTTTTTATTTGGTCGGTTCTCTTTGCGATTTATCTTTCATTTAATGATGTGAATTTATTTACAAATACTTATTCTTTTAAAGGATTTGATAATTACTTAAGAATTTTTTCTGATAAAAAGGCACTGATTGCTCTGAAGAATACAGCAACATTTGCTTTTGTGGTAGTACCTTTACAAACTTTCTTTGCATTAATTATCGCTTATATTTTGAGCAATAAAGGAATTAAAGGTAAGAAGCTCTTTCGAATGATTTATTTCTTGCCAACACTAACCTCTAGTTCTGCATTAACGATAATATTTATGTTTATTTTTAATATTTATGGACCAGTTAATGAATTCTTTATGAATATAGGACTATATGACACGCCTATTAATTTTCTGCAAGAACCAGCATATGCCCTAAGAGTTATTATGGTAATGAATATTTGGTCTACTGTTCCGTACTATATGACTATATACTTAGCTTCGCTAGTCGATTTACCTTCATCCTTGTACGAAGCTGCAGAGATTGATGGGGCAACTGCAATTGATAAGTTGAAATATATCACAATACCATATTTACGACCAATCACTACCTTTGTACTTTTGACTGGGATTATTGGCACATTTCAAATGTTTGATCAAGCGTATATTTTTTCTAACGGTTCTGGTGGGCCAAATAATTCAACGCTAACCCTTTCATTGATGATTTATCAGTATGCTTTTGGTCAGATGAATACAATGGGATACGCTGCTGCGTTGGCAATTGTCTTAGCAGTCATTATATTTATTGCTGCACGGCTAGCTGAAAAAATAAATACTGAAAGGTAGGGAGAAAAGATGAAACAGAAAAAGAAATTACAAATTCTTAAAGGAATGTTGTATATGGTTTTAGTCGGTTATGCAATACTGACATTTTATCCTTTTATTTGGGCAGTTGCGGCATCATTTAAATCATACAGTGAAATCGTATCAGGAGATATGGGATTGATTCCTAAAGAATTTACGTTAGAAAACTTTCAATATGTATTAGGAAGGTCTACTCTATTTATGCGTTGGTTTATTAATTCCGTTATAATATCCGTTATTGGGACTGCGATTAATATATTGTTGAATACAATGGCAGGATATGCTTTAGCACGACTAAATTTTCCGGGTCGGCAACGAATATACTATGGATTCCTAGCTTTAATGATGGTTCCTGCTCAAGTTCTGTTAATTCCTAATTATTTAATTTTAATGAACTTAGGAATGTTAGATAGTTTTTCTGCTTTAATTTTACCAGCTGCCATTAATATTGGAAATATTTTTATGATGAGACAATTTTTCTTATCTTTTCCAAAAGATATCGAAGAAGCAGCTGCGATTGACGGCTTAGGAAGATTTCAAACTTTTTTTAGAATTGTTATGCCGTTGGCCAAGCCTTCTATCGCTACACAAGCAGTATTTGTTTTCATGGGATTTTGGAATGAATTTATGAAACCTATGCTTTATTTGACTACACCAAGTAAATATACGCTTACTCTTGGTTTGCAGACTTTTCAGAGTAGAAATGGTGGAGTGCGATGGGATCAAACAATGGCTGCTAGTGTGATTACGATTATCCCAATTATTATCATCTATTTAATATTCAATAAGTATTTTTTACAAGGAGTACGTATGGATGGAGAAAAATAAATCTTTTCTGTTAGATATTTTTAAACTTTCCCATCGAAAGCCAGGATATCTTGAGACAATATTTTCTCTTAGGAACGGACATATTGGCGTCCGAGCAGGAAATCCAGAAGCCTTTTTTAATGGTTTTTTGAGAGTGAAAATAGTCAGTATGGAGAAGTGGCATACGGTTATGCTAAGGAGCACCAAACGATAGTTAAATTGCCAAACCTACGTGGGATAATTTTACAGATTGGTGATGAAGATTCTTCACAGGAAGAATGGGCTATTAAAATAACTAAAATACAACTTGATATGGCACAAGGTATACTTCACGAAGCGTATAGCATTCAAACTCCAAAACAAAAAACTTTTGAACTATCATTAACTTCGTTTACTTCAATGAAAAGACCAGAATTATTTGTATGGAAGTATACTGTCGGAAAATGCAATTTTAATGAGATGATTTTTATGAAGCATATGTTGAATCAAAGAGGCGAATTTTCGAATACGGATGATCCTCGAGTAGTAAGCAAATCTCATAAGTTGAATATCGAAAAAAGAGATTCTTATTATCAACTGACTACTGGAAATAGTGGTAAGACGTTAGCTATTCGAATCTTTAATGCCTCAGGTCAATTGACACAACATGAACAAATTGTTACAATTTTCCAAATTAGTAAAGTTGATAGTTGCTGTTCAAAGTCAATGTTTGTAAACAATATTGCGAACTTTGAAACGTTGATTCCTGAACAAATACAATCTTATAAAGAATTTTGGTTAATTAGTGATAGTTCTATTAAGGGGAATGACGGTTTATAAAAATGAATTCGGTTTAATCTTTTCCATTTGAATCAGGATGCAGGAAGAGACGGGAAAACGAACTTTGCAGCTAAGGGATTAACTGGAGAAGGCTATGAAGGACATTGTTTTTGGGTTACAGAAATGTATATCCTACCCTTTTTTGTCTATACAAATCCACAAATTGCAAAATCGTTGTTGACTTATAGATAGAATACAGTAGAAAATGCAAAGAAACGAGCGGATGAATTAGGCCAGAAAGGTGCTTTATTTGCTTGGCAAACAATTGATGGCCAAGAAATAAGTGCATACTATCTTGCTGGAACCGCACAAGTTCATATTAACTCAGATATCGTATATGGTTTCCAATTATATGAAAGTGTTACGGAAGATGAAGAATGTATTGCAAATTATGGACGAGATGTTGTATTTGAAACGGCAAAATTTTGGATAAGCTTTGGAGATTTCTTAACGAAGGAAGATAAGATTACTTTTTGTATCAATGGTGTCACTGGTCCAGACGAATATAGCGCTTTAGTGAATAACAATTTTTATACTAATAAGATGGCTCAAAATAATCTGAGATATGCAGTAGAGTTGGCTAATCGATATAATTTATATCAGAAGGAAAAAATAGAATGGAAGGCTGCAGCAGATTTGATGCGTTTTGGGTACGATAAAAAAATCAAATGACTAAACAAGGCGATAGTTTCTTAGACTTAGCACGCTAGCCTTTTGATACAACACCTAAGGAAAAGTACCCTTTGTTATTACATTACCATCCCTTAATCATTTATAAACATCAGGTTTGCAAACAAGCTGATACGATTCTAGCAGAAATGCTCTTTATAAGAGATTTTTCAAAAGAACAACTACAAAGAGACTACGATTTTTATGAAAAAGTGACAATGCATGACTTATCTTTGTCTTGATCAATATTCAGTATTATGGCTAGCCGGATTGGACAAAGTCAAAAGGCATATGATTATTTTACGGATACACCATTGATAGATTTAAAAGATTTATAAAAAAATGTCGTTGATGGAATTCAGGCTGCTAATATGGGTGGCAGCTGGTTAAGTCTCATATGCGGTTTTGCTGGATTGTATTACGATAAAGGTATAAGAATGACAAATTTTTTA
The DNA here is from genome assembly GCF_000744185.1 of Carnobacterium funditum DSM 5970. Taxonomy (NCBI): domain Bacteria; kingdom Bacillati; phylum Bacillota; class Bacilli; order Lactobacillales; family Carnobacteriaceae; genus Carnobacterium; species Carnobacterium funditum. Next base: position 1,889,407 of record NZ_JQLL01000001.1, read on the forward strand.
CCTGTTGCTATTAGCGAGCTAGTATTTCAGATAAAGTACCTGAATGAGGTAATTCAAGTAATTCTTACTCAAGAAGAGATCTATTGCGAATTACAACTGTTTACTAAACTTATTTTTGAACAAAATGGGAAGACTGTTTATATTAAAAGGAGATGAAAATAATTGCCTGCAACCATAAGAGATGTCGCTAAAACGGCTGGGGTATCAATCTCGACTGTTTCTAAAGTGTTCAATGAGTATACGGATATAAATCAAAAAACAAAAAAGCGAGTTTTAGCAGTTGCCAAACAACTAGATTATGCACCAAATATGGCAGCACGCACACTATCCTCTAAGACTCAAAAAACGATTGCGCTAATTTTGAGTGAATTAAATATTAATCGTAAGTCTACAATGCCTTTGGAAGTCTTAAGTGGAGTCTATAAATACACGGAACAATCAGATTTTGAATTCGTTTTTTATGGAACCAGTACTGAAAAACAGAAAGAGAAGACTTTTCGTCAGTTTTGTAATGAACATAATATCACTGGAGCAGTTGTTCAGGGTTTAAAAATGACGGATTCTTACTATCAAGAAATAAAAGAAACGAATATCCCTACTGTTTTAATTGATATTGATATGAGAAATCCGTATGTAGGAACGGTTTCAATCGATGGTGAACAAGCAGCATTTGAAGCAATTGAATATCTAATCTCTCAGAGTCACCACAATATTGGCATTATTAATGGTAGCCGTGATGCACTTGTTAGTATCTTAAGAGAAAATGGCTATCGTCGTGCATTAGTAGCAAATGGTATCCAACTTAATGAAGCGTATGTCCAATATGCAAACTTTGAAGAAGATATTGCTTTTTTGATTGCTCAAAACTTGTTAAAAAATAATAAGAAAATTACTGCTCTTTTTTGTACCAGTGATATTATGGCTATCGGTGCTATGAGAGGAATAAAGGAAATGGGATTAAATATACCAAACGATATTTCTATTATTGGTTTTGATGATATCATCCTATCCAAGTATGTCACGCCAGCACTCACAACAATTGCACAGGATGCAGAAGCACTTGGTTTTGAATCTGCTAAGTTATTGTCAGACATCATTACTGGTAATACTGGTTTACCGCAACTACGCATTATCCCTCACGAATTGAAATATCGTGATAGTGTAAAGAAAAATGAAAGAAACTAACTATGGGATTAGTATTAATAAATTATTTGATTTTATCTAATCTCCAAAGGGATTTGGGAATAGTTAAATTCTGGAAAAATAACGCGATACTACATCGCAATAACTACTTCTGAAACAGACTATTTCTATGCAGCGACTGTAAGCGTTCAGAGGCTTGATAGATTTTAACTAAGAATAACCCCAGTATTTCTCAGTTATCATAACTGAGGATGATAACAAAGACGAAAAACCTCATATTTTTCCCTGTTAATTAGACATCTAAAATAGTTGAGTCTATACCGCGAGAGTTTTATTTACTTTTAAAATAACAAATACGGATCAAAATCGTTTGGTTTTTACAATTATTTATGACTAAGTTATTCCTATAAAAGAAGGGAATGACGGAAACGAAATACTTATAAGCGACTTTTATACTGTAATGGAACTATCACTTTAATAAATGATGAAGGAGACTCATAATGAAAATAAAAAATGAAGTCATGCTAATCACATATTCAGATAGTTTAGGAAAGGATCTCAAAGAATTATCCATGGTATTAGATAAATATCTCAACGGAGTAATTGGAGGAATCCATCTGCTTCCTTTTTTTCCATCTACTGGAGATCGTGGGTTTGCTCCAAGCGACTATACCGTGGTTGATCCTGCCTTTGGAGAATGGGAAGAGATAGAAAAACTCGGAGAAACATACTTTCTGATGTTTGATTTTATGATTAATCATATTTCTAGAGAGTCAATATTTTTCGAAGATTTTAAAAAAAATCACAACCAATCCAAATATAAGGATATGTTTATTCGCATTCATGAATTTTTCCCAGAAGGAAGACCTACTCAAGCAGATATTGATTTGATTTATAAACGAAAAGATAAAGCACCATTCCAAACGGTTACGTTTACCGATGAATTATCCGAACAAGTTTGGAACACATTTGGTGAGGAGCAAATCGACCTAGACGTTACGAAAGAAGTAGTTAAACAATTTATTCGTGAGACTATTAAAGATATGGCTAGTCACGGTTGTTCATTAATTCGTTTGGATGCTTTTGCTTATGCAATTAAAAAATTAGATACCAATGATTTCTTTATCGAACCGGAAATTTGGGATTTGCTAGATGAAGTCCGAGATGAAGCAGCGAAATACGAAATTGAATTGCTTCCCGAGATTCATGAACATTATGCCATTCAAATGAAGATATCTGCTCATAACTATTACGTCTATGATTTTGCTTTGCCAATGGTGACATTGTATTCCCTATATAGTGGAAAATCAGAACGTCTTGCAAATTGGCTGAAAATAAGCCCTATGAGGCAATTTACAACACTAGATACCCATGATGGAATTGGAGTTGTAGACGCACGTGATTTGCTGACCGATGAAGAGCTAAACTATACGTCTGAAGAGTTGTATAAAGTTGGAGCTAATGTTAAGAAAAGTTACTCTAGTGCAAATTATAACAACTTAGATATCTATCAAATTAATAGTACGTATTATAGTGCTTTAGGAGATAACGACCAAAGTTATTTGATGGCAAGAGCGATTCAATGCTTTGCTCCAGGAATCCCACAAATTTATTATGTAGGGTTACTGGCAGGGAAAAATGATATTGAGCTGTTGGAACAAACTAAAGAAGGTCGAAATATCAATAGACATTATTACACATTAAAAGAAGTAGACGAACAGGTTCAACGATCAGTCGTTAACAAGTTATTTCGTTTATTGGCTTTTAGGAATACTTCAGATGCATTTGATTTAGAAGGAAGTATTGAAATCCAAACTCCTTCAGACTCGGAAATTATTATTCAGAGAAAAAGTCAAGATACAACCTTTGTAGCAGTTTTGATAGCTAATTTAAAAACAAAAGAATTTTCTATTTACGAGAATGATAAGCCAGTACTTTCTCAATAATATCTGCCAAGCCAAATTATTACTTTAACTATCACAACTGAAATTAATAAACGTAAGGCAAATTAAAAGACCACTCCTGAAAATACATGGAGTGGCCTTTTAGTTTATTTCTAGAAGGGTTATTTTATAGGTAATTTGATATAGGAATGAGTACAATCAAAATAGAATAGTCCTAATTAGAAACAATAAAAGAAGATGAGCAGGATAAAAAATATAAAAAAGAATTTTGTTTTGTTTCCCTCTTCTTCCGTTATAAAGTTGAATGAGAATCAGAGAAAATACGGCTGTCAGGTTCAGTAAAAAGAGTAATCCGTTTAAACTATTTCTTAAAGTAAAATTATCATGAAAATAATAAAAAATAAATATGCTCAATATACCTATCATAGAATAATCTACGTTGAAAATTTCACTTAGAATCATTGCTAAAATAAGTACGAGCCACTTACTAACACTTGTTTTGTTGAATCTGTCGAAAATAGCGATACATATAAGACCTATAAATAGTGTGAAGAAAATATTTTGATGAGAAAATTCAAGTATTAATCCAGTGTTAGCTAAATCAAATGGGATTTCTGATAGTAGAGCAAAAACTCCCATTTGGAAAATATATCTTTTTAGATTACTAGTATGGAGAAATCCTTCAACAAGAAGAAATGCAAAAATAGGGAAAGCTAGTCTACCTATTAATCTCAACACAATATCTATTTGGAAAAGCACATAATAAGAACTATCTGTGGGTAATCCAGTTCCGCCAAAGATTGATCCAATACCTATCCCATGATTTAATAAATAAGGTTCTAGTAAAAATGCGCCTATATGATCTATTAACATAGTTAAGATAGCAATCCATTTTAATGTGCTTCCTGTTAAGGATATCTCACCTAATTTATATGATTTTTCCATAATACCACTCCTAATTCTCTTAAACCTTTATCAATAAATAGGGGATTTAGATTATATAGCTATTAATCACTAACTTGTAAAATAATAAGCTACCTTTAGAACAGAAATCCGGTTACATTCAGTTACATACTTCAAGCTCATGTCATCACTATGATATACCTACTATATAGCAACTGAAACATAAATAATAAAAGATGAATGAGTATGATAAAATTGTTAGGAACTAGCATATTTTTCATTTTTAACTTTTTTTAGAAATGTATCACATTCGTTATTTTTATAATAGGTTACAATGAATTATGTACAATCATGTTTTTTAAAAAGAAATGAGCTATGGATTGAAAGTTGGTTGATACAAAAAGAATGAAGCTTATGTATTAGTATACAAGGTAGTCAAAGAATAGCAACTAACGATCTTTTATGTATCTGTCCATTTTTAGTATACCCATAATTGGCAGATGAAAAAGATTCTTTTCGCTGCGTTTATAGTTCAGAATATAAGTACTGATTAAGGGACTTAGGAAGAGATTCGAACATAGAAAAGTTCATTACACATAAAATCCGGATATGTGAAGAGGCTAGGACATCATGTCCCAGCCTCCTCTTTGCATAGATAGACTATTTGATGACGTTAGTTACTGGCACAATCTTAAGTTGTACTTTTAACAGGTTCAGCTCTTTTCAAAATATACTTATTATAGATTTTATCAATTACAAGTGCAATGGCGTTATCACCAGAAACGTTTGCTGCTGTACCAAAACTATCTTGAGTAATATAGAGCGAAATGAGTAGGTTGCCTAACGACCCGGTTGGATCAATACCAACCATATAAACAAACGGAAGAGCGCTCATAATAGCCCCGCCTGGTGCACCTGGTGCAGCAACAAGTGCTACGCCTAAAGTAGCGATAAAGCCAGCCATCATACCAAAACTATGCGGCATATCAAACATTAACAACACAGCGGTCACACAAGAGGTAATGGTTATCACACTTCCCATGAGATGAATAGTCGCGCTCAATGGAATAACGAATTCTCTAATTTCTTTTGACACGCCATTCTTTCGAGCACTTTCCATATTTACAGGAATGGTAGCGGCAGAAGATTGAGTACCTAAAGCAGTGAAATACCCAGGTATTTGATTTTTTAATAAAATAATTGGATTTTTACCAGTATAGAGTCCTGCGAGTATAAATAAGATGGTGATAAGTAACAATTGCAGACCAATTACGACAACGAATACTCTCCAAAAGACAGATAAAAGCGAAAAGACTGCGCCACTGTAACTTAAGTTCAAAAAATTCCCGAAAATATAAATGGGTAGACCTGGAATAATAATGGTATTTAATATTTGAGTAATGATTTCACCAAACTCAGCGAAAAAGTGATACATAACTTCGCCTTTCTTTTCTTTGCGTAACCAGGAGATAAAGACTCCGAATAAGAAAGCAAAGACGATTGCTGATGTGACACCAAATAAAGGTTCCAGAGGGAGAGAGAATAAAGGAGTCAATTCAGTGCCTTCTGTTTGAACGGTTTCTCTGACAGAAGCATCGATAAACAAAGGGAAAAGACTTGAAGCTAAAAAATAAGCAATAAAACCACCAATCAGGGTATTAGAATAGGCTAATAGAACATTGAGGCCGAGTAGCTTCCCAGCTCCATCTGTAAGGTCTGAGATACCCTTGATAACATAACCGACAATCATTAAAGGAATAATAAAGGCTAATAATTGGCTAAATAGAGCCGATATGGTGATGGGGATTTGAAGTAAGAAGTCGGGTATAAAGGTTAACTGTCCCACTAGGACCCCTAAACCAATAGCTATCAATAATTTTGGTACAAGACCGATTTTGAATTTCTTTTGTTTATCTATAATAATTCCTCCATTCTCGACTTAATTCTATATAGAATACTATTTGAATTCTGGTTTGTCAACTTAATTTAGATGAATTTGATTTAAATAAAAGGATGAATTATCCAGGAGAAAATAGATGATAAGGATAAGAATGGATAGAGAATAGTACGAGTGCCGAAAATAGAGTGATTTATGAGTAGTTTTTTTGAAGTATGATTATTAAAGATATCGGATTAAAAATGGTATAGTAGTAATGAAATCATTAACTGATGATGAATGGAGTGATTCTATGAGTAAATATGAAACACCAGATTATGATATAGTGATGAAAGAAGAGGAATATGAGATAAGAAAATATGTTGATTTTTTTACTGTTGAGTATGAAAACAGTAATGATCCAGAAATTAGAAATGGATTTGGCTCTTTGTTTAAGTATATATCTAGTGACAATAAAGAGAATGAAAAAATCTCAATGACAGTACCCGTTATTCAAGAAGAAACGCAAGAGAAAAAGAAAATGGCATTTGTTGTTCCAGGAAAGTATAGGGACCAAATACCAGAACCAAACAATCCAAATCTAAAGGTGAAAAAGTTTGATGAAGGCCTATTTGGATCAATACAATATTCAGGTTTTTCTAATCAGCCAAAAGAATTAAAAATGAAGAAAAAGCTTGAAAAGTGGATACTGGAAAAGGGCTATCAAAAGCAATCAAATTACATGTTAGCTTCTTACAATGCACCTCTTGTACCACCTATGTTCAGAAGAAATGAAATTTGGGTTAGAATTATCAAAGCTTAAGTAAAAAATGATTTTTTTAATAATCAATTAGCAATCAATTAGTATTCTTAATACTCAATTTAATAAGTAAATTGAAGCTTAAGAGTGAAGCATAGGGCATGAAAACAGGAAAAGAATAAGATGATTAAGAGGGATGAAATGAAAAACATTAAACTGACGATTGAGTATGATGGCGGTAGATATCTGGGTTGGCAAAGGCTCGGAGATTCAGACAAAACGATTCAAGGCAAAATTGAGAATGTCTTGTCAGAATTGGCAGAAACAAAAATTGAAATTGTTGGCTCGGGTCGGACGGATGCCGGAACCCATGCCAAGGGGCAGGTAGCCAATTTCAAGACGACATCTAACATGGATTTTTTGGCAATGCAAGACTATCTGAACAGGTATCTCCCACGCGATATTATTGTTAAAGAGCTAGAGGAAGTTCCAGAAAGATTCCATGCTCGCTATAATGCCGTCAGGAAGAAATACAGCTATTATGTCTGGAATAATGTCGTACCATCCGCATTTGAGCGGAATTACAGCTACTATTATCCTGGACAACTTAACGTCGACAAAATGAATGAGGCTTGCAGAAAGCTTGTCGGAACCCATGACTTCATCGGTTTTTCTTCACTCAAGAAGACGAAAAAATCAACGGTCAGGACCATTGATGAAATCACAATCCACAGAGAAGGTGAGCTGTTGCACTTTACGTTCATAGGAGACGGCTTCCTATATAAAATGGTTAGAATTATTATGGGGACGCTTCTAGAAATCGGGGCTGGAATGACGGAACCAGAATATATTGACGCCATATTTGAGAGTGGGATAAGAAGTGATGCCGGGATGACGGTTCCTTCTCACGGACTATTCCTAGATGAAGTTTGTTACGATTGACGAGGCTAGGTGGTCATCCGCTTTAAGGAGCTCTTCGGAAGGATGCAATAAAAGTAGATGGAAATGGTCGAACGGAACAGATGATACTAAAGGATTATCTACTATAAGAAAGATTCCGCCATCATCTTTCCTATCCTATAATAAGATGCAACAAAAAAAGCATGTCACTCTTATAAGAGCAGACACGCTTTTTTTATTCCAGAAAAAAAGGATATCTAAAATATAATCAGTTGAATAATAGGCAAGCAACCTATCTAGTATTAAAGATGTGTCTTTCTTTCCAAATATTCTGATTCAGAAATATTTCCCTTCGCGTATTCTTTCTGAAGAACATCTAAAGGTGTTTCTTTATCAGAAGACGGATTCTGTTTATGGCTAAAGAATTTTCCTGTTAAAAACAACACGACTACAAGTAATATTATCCAAAAAATGCCCATAAACATCATAGAACTTATGCCTCCTCGATTAAACAAATTTAAACAATCATACATCCCTATTCCTCCTTTTTCTTATTAAAACTATTTTTATTAGATTTTAGTTGTATTCATTTTTGGTTTAATCACCCTTCCTACATAATAAGGTTCTTACGGGCAACTCTACCCGCCACGTCTCCCATCCCATTTGAGGGAACCGATAGTTTATTGTATTATGAAGATTTTCCTCACATGTTTTCCTATGTTTACAATTATACAATTCAATTGTGTGGATTTTGTGTAGTTGCTATAAATTTTAGATATAACCTCTACATAATAACCTATAAAATGATATTATTGGGCTAACGGTATAAAACATTCTTGAGGTAATGTTTATGAAGAATATACGCACAAAAGAAGCAAGTGAAAAATGGGGAATAAGTGATAGAAGAATACGAGTGTTACGTCGGAATGGAAGAATTGAAGGTGCAATAAAAGTTGGTCGAAATTGGTCAATTCCTTTTGAAACGGTTAAACTTGTTGATGCAAGAGAGAAGATAGGAAAAGAATACTTTGGTACCTATTACGATTCTAGTTACATTGTCTCGTGAGCTTTCTAATCTAGACATTACCAGCTACGCAAATCACGATAGAGTTACCCATGATGGATAGGGTAGCTTTTTGGCAATAAGCTACTAGTTGTATGATGGAAAACAAAAAAATGTTTTTCTCCCATAGAGCGCATAAAAGGGAAAAGGGGCAGTCAAGCTGCAATTTTGTAAATGAAATAACGTCAAACAAGATTAGATTGTAGTTTATATTGTGAGGTTAAATATATAAGACCTACACACTAAATAGTTTCTAAAGCATTGGAAGATAAAAAATGTTAAGGTAGACTAATGATATAAGGAGTGAAACAGATGATGGAAATTACTAAAAACGCATTGGCTGAGTCACTAAAAAAACAAATGCAAACTATACCACTAGCGAAAATTACAGTTAACAATATTGTTAAAGAATGCGGATTAAATAGACGAACGTTATATTATTATTTTAATGATATATATGATCTATTAGAATGGATTTTTAAAACGGAACTTAAAGAAATGCTTGGTGAAAATAAAACATGTTCATCATGGCAAAAAGGGTTTTTAGAAATATTCAAGTATTTGTATGAGAATAAAAAAGTGGTATTAAACACTTATAATTCTATAGATAGAGATATTTTAGAGAATCATTTATATAACGAATCATTTAACATTATTTTAGAAGTTGTAAATGAGCTTGCAAAGGATTTAAATGTATCAGATAAAGATAAACGATATGTAGCTAATTTCTATAAAATCGCTTTGGTAGGGATAATAATTGATTGGATAAAAAATAATATGGTCGAAGACATTGAAGGAATTGTTAATAATCTTGACAAAATAATTAGTGGAGAAATCTACAGAGCATTATTAAAATATGAAAAATAGGGGAGTCAAATTTAATTTGACTTCCCTATTTTTCATATTTTAATTACAGTAGATAGTTATATTAACCCTTCTAAAGATGTGTTGCTTAATAACTTTTTAATGATAGGTTCAGCTGGTAACGGTCTTCCACTATACATTGCTTTAGCTGCATCAGCCACAACACGTATATCATATTGACCAGGATATATTTCAGGTGGATTTTTTTCAAGTCCAAGTAAAGTATATACAGCCATCATAGCGGAACGAACAGAATATTCAACAGTAAATACACAATCACCTTTAATCTCTGCAAATTGACCTAAAAATGCAAGATTCGTACTACCTTCAGGCACAACTTGTGGTCTATCTCCTTTTACACGAGGCATAAATTGACTTGTGATATAAGGCATCATGGCAGGAATCACAATGGATGTATCACTATATTCATGCATATCATTTTCATCAATACCTAAATGATATAAAAGTTCTTGTAATAATTCTATACCTGTACAGTCACTCATTTTCTTTTCAATAAAATCTCCTTTTTTATCAGGGAATAAACCGTATGCCCAAAGGACTATTACATCATCAGGTTGATCAATAAATTGAGGTTGTCTATTAACAGTGACACTTAATAACCAGTTTGAGTCTTTAACTGTTATTATTCCTCCGGTCACATTTTTATGTGGAGCTATTTGACGTTCAGCAAATTTCTCAATAAGTTCTCTCATTTTAGGACCTTTAGAAGTTATCGTATAGGATTCCCATTTACTTTTATCAATATCGCTACAGAATACTTCAGGTTTTCCAAATGAAGCATCTTTTTTAGCTATGTTTTTCCATAGATTCCAGCAACCGCCCTCACTTCTATCTAATTCAGGTGCTTTATCCATATTTCCAAGTGTGGTATTTTCAGTCATAGATCCATTGGTAAAGAATACTAAATCATTTTCAGTAGTTTTAATAATTTCTTCTTTTTTACCATCACGAGTTAAGTGAATTCCTGTAACTGTTTTTTTATCATTGGTTATATCCATATCTAAATCAGTTACTTGTGTATTTAAGTCAAATAGTATACCTTGTGATTCTAACGATTTTTTAAGTGGAAGAATCATTGAATCGTATTGATTGTATTTAGTAAATACTAATTTTTCCATTTTGCTCATTCCAGGCATTAAATGCATAAAGCGATGCATATAACGTTTCATTTCTACAACACTGTGCCAAGTCTCAAATGCAAACATACTTCTCCAATATAACCACATATCAGTTTCTAAGAATGAATCATCGAAAAATTGTTCAACAGTAGCTGCACCTAAAGAATCTTCTGTTGCAAGAAATAACTTAGTAAGTTGTTTAACGTGAATGTCATCTAATCCAAGAGTTGAAAAATCAAGTTTTTCTCCACGATTAGCAATTGCACGACAATTAGAATAGTTAGGATCAGCTCTGTTTAATTCTCTAAATTCATCTAAAACAGTTCTTTTAGGATCTTCTAAAGATGGTACTCCTCCAAATAAATCCCATACACATTCATAATGTTCTTCCATTTCTCTTCCGCCACGGGCAACATATCCATCCTCTGCATTTCCAGAACCGTCTAAAGCACCACCTAAAATACTATCTTGTTCTATAATAGTAATGTTTTTACCATCCATATGACCATCACGGATTAAGTATTCAGCAGCAGCTAATGAAGCGATACCTCCACCAATTAAATAGGCTTTTTTATTTTCAATTCCTTCTGGTTTTAATGTGTTCATTCTTTCATAATTTCCCATAATCCATTTGTCCTCCTTTTATTTGATAAGTTGAATCTACTTAAATAATAGGACTTTAAAACGATAGAGTAAATTATCAAAAAAGGTCAATTGTGAAGAAATGCAACAAAGTAGTTAATTTGTGTAGGGTTTTGATAAATGATTAAAACCTGAATAATTCGTATATTTGTTGAGAGCTATCCTGCTTAATGGTCCCCCTAGGAGGAGTCGGTCTAAAAATTCATCGACAAAAGCTTTACCGCAATTCATTATGAGGAAATAATAGTGAAATGTGTCATTTAGAAAAAATAGTCGAACATCCTTTATTTGGAAAACTTTTTTCAATAAAAACAGTATCATGCAGAACTATAAATTATTCAGGTAAGCTTAGTTCATTAAAACGAGATTAGTTTATCTATCCTAAAATAATTTTTTTGAGTAATCGCATGAATATAGCCATCAATGCTAAGAGAGGTAACAACGGGTTGGTTTGATTTACGCCTGTATTCAGGATTGTATTCTTCAGGTAAGTACCCATCAGGTACAGTAAATACAATGCTTTTTTCTTCACCTGATTTCAAAGAGAGTCTTTTATTCTTATCGTCCGTTAAAAGATAAAAAGGATTGTTAGATTTTGTGGTATCTTCTGAAATAAAAGCTAATAGAAAAGTAGCATTGGTAATATCCGTCTTCGAAAGATTTGTAACAGTCATTTCCATGGAGGAAGAATTATTGTTACTAAAACTATAGTGTATAGGCTCAACTTTAAGGAGATCTTTTACTTCATCTATAGAGACAGGAGTACTGTCTAAATTTGCGTCTATCGAGCTTGCATTCATAGAACTGTCCTGATTGTCTGTTTGTGGACTACAACCACTAAGTATGGTGAAGCTGAAGATAAAAAATAAAATCAATAATTTTGTTTTTTTCATTGTGGTATGTCCTCCTTTTATTAACTAATACTATCCATTAATCCATATACTATCACATTTTTTTGGGTATAATCACTAACAAGTACGTAAGTCATTACTATTATAATCCGTATTGAAATAACTTAAATGGAAATGAATCAAGTCTATAATTACCCCTATCATTCCTATTCCTAAAGAAATTACTGTATTAATATTCATTCAAGAACAAAGAGTAACTAATTACCTTGACGATGCATATGTATAGGTGTTTTCACGAAAAGATGGTTCTCCATTGTAGTGATGGAACATTAGAGTTAAATTAGATAAGAATAGCGGTAGTATTCTTATCGCTATGCTATTTCTAGTCATAATAAAGAGAATTAAGGATGTTTAATTCTCTAAATATCGATATAAAGTTGTTTTGCTAATACCAGTTTTATCTCTTATTTCAGCCAGACTATATTTTTTACTGTCATACATGATAATTGCTCGTTGTACATTTTCGTCAGGTTTTCTTGGTCGTCCGGTAGTGACGCCTTTTTGCTGTGCTTTACATAATCCTTTTTTTGTATTTTCGCTGATGACATCGCTTTGGAATTCGACAAGGTGCTTCACGATATGACTAAATGGGTATCCACTTCCATCACTTGTATCAAGTTCTTCTTTAATCGATTTGATGTAAGCTCCTTTTTCTTCAATCAACTCCAGTAATTCTACTAAATGATGTGTTGAATCGGCCAGTGAGAAAAGTTTTGCGATTACTACTTTATCCCCTTTTTTGAGGCTATCAAGCATATTTTTTAAATATTTTCTATTCTTTGCTGATGAGTATTCCTCTGCGAAGATTTCTACACAATTCGATTTTCTTAATTCTATTAATTGACTATCACAAGTTTGATCGTCATGATATGGCCTCATATATCCGATTAACATATAGACTCTCCTAACTATAAAAGAAATTTTTCTTTATCATAGCATAAAGTTTGTTTGTTTAGTACCAAAAAGGTTCCATTTTGGGGCTGGAAATGATAAACTGTTTTTATTATAAATCGATCCTGGCTTTTATAATAGTTAAAAGCCAAAAAATTCATATAGATGAGGTGTAGAATAAATTGGTAGAAAAAATAAAAAGAGAATGGTTTTCAAATGTAAGGGGAGACATCCTTGCCGGAATTGTTGTAGCATTAGCATTAATTCCTGAATCAATTGCGTTCTCTATCATTGCAGGAGTCGATCCCATGGTGGGATTGTATGCTTCATTCTGTATCGCTGTGACTATTGCCTTTGTAGGTGGACGTCCAGGGATGATTTCAGGTTCAACCGGTGCGATGTCATTGCTAATAATTCCGTTAGTTAAGGAACAGGGTTTAAATTATTTATTAGCAGCGACGGTCTTAACCGGTGTGATTCAGATGCTCTTCGGTATATTCAAGGTCGCAAAACTCATGAAATTCATTCCGAGAGCTGTAATGATTGGTTTTGTAAATGCGTTAGCCATATTAATTTTCATGGCTCAAGTACCTCATTTTATCGGTGTTTCCAATATGACCTATATTTTCGTTGCAATCACTTTGGCTATTGTTTATATACTTCCTAGATTCGTTAAAGCTGTCCCATCTCCATTGGTTGCAATTGTCGCTCTGACAGCAGTTGCCATTTATACAAACTTTGATTTAAGGACGGTAGGTGATTTAGGAGTAATCACTAAAGCATTGCCAAACTTTTTAATTCCAAATGTTCCTTTTACGTTTGAAACTTTAGCAATTGTATTTCCTTATTCGTTGGCATTAGCGATTGTTGGTTTGCTGGAATCTTTACTGACAGCTTCCATCGTGGATGATATGACGAGTACAGAAAGCAATAAAAATAAGGAATCCAGAGGTCAAGGTATTGCCAATATCATTACTGGTTTCTTTGGCGGAATGGCAGGATGTGCAATGATTGGCCAATCTGTCATAAACGTGAAATCAGGTGGACGTGGCCGATTGTCTACCCTGATTGCAGGACTGTTTTTGATATTCTTAATTATTGTGTTAGGTGATTTGGTCGTACAAATCCCAATGTCTGTTCTTGTAGGAATTATGATTATGGTGTCAATTGGTACGTTTGAATGGTCTTCATTCACATATATACTAAAAGCACCAAAAAACGATGTTGCTGTAATGTTAGTTACTGTTATTATAGTTGTAGTCACGCATGACCTATCAAAAGGAGTGATTGCGGGGGTCATCTTAAGCGCCATCTTCTTTGTGTCCAAAATATCAAAGATTGAAGTGAAAAAACGCGAAGAAAAAACAAAAATGATTTTTGAAGTGGAAGGCCAATTGTTTTTTGCTTCAGTTGAAGAGTTTGTAAGATCATTTGATTTCAGCGTTGAAAATAAAGACATCACTATCAACTTTTTAAATGCACATATTTGGGATGATTCGGCTGTAGGTGCCGTGGATAAAGTGGTTATTAAATACCGTGAAAAAAATAATGCTGTGACCATCATAGGACTGGATTCATCGAGTAAGACAATCGTGGATCAACTAGCTATATACAATAATGTGAGTTCAAAATCGATGTCACATTAAACTAATTCTGGAGGCGAAAAAAATGTACAGAAAAATATTATTGGCTGTAGATGGATCAGAAAATTCTTTACGAGCAGCGAAAGAAGCGATAAAAATTGCTTCGTTAAATACAGCAAGTAAAATTGAAATTTTGTATGTCATTGCTTACTCAAAAACTAAAAATGAAGTCTTGCATTCACATGGAAAAGAAGAATTGGAATTTTCGCGACGCAAGAAAATTTCTCCTATAGAGGAACAAGTGAAATCTGAAAATGTACCTTATGAAATTAAAATATTACATGGAGAACCTGGGCCGACAATTATAGAGTACGCAAATAAGGAACAGTTTGATATAGTGGTTATAGGTAGTCGTGGTCTGAATAGCTTACAGGAAATGGTGTTAGGAAGCGTAAGCCATAAAGTGTTGAAAAGAGTGGATTGTCCAGTTCTTATAGTGAAATAAAAGAAAAGGAATGAAAAGACAATAAATTACTATTTAGCTTTTTAGAGTACGTTTTAGAATGAAATACGGCTATGTAAAATGGCTGAGACTTTTGTCCAAGCCAATTTACGTATGTAGTGTTATTATTGGAAAATAAGAGGTTAGATGGATACATTAGTCAAAAGTATTTTCAAGCCACCAAGTAGGATAGATTAAATATATTGAAGGTATGTGTTTTGTTGCCATTTCTGTCCTTTACTAGTAGAATCAGAAAAAAATTTCTCTAAAAAATTCTTCAGCTGGCGATTTATTAGGTAATGACGTTTTAGAGCATATCATAGTTACAGAAGAGGATGCTTATTCTTTTAGAGAATTTAAATAGAAAAGACTTGAATTTCTATTTTGTACCATTCATTTGAAAGCTAGGTGTTCTAGCTTTCAAATGAATGGTTTTTTATTTAGAACGTTACACTATGGTTGAGTTAAGAAAACAAGGGTCTAAAGTGAATGGGAAATAGATAAGAAGTTATTTAAAAAACTAACATTATACAAAAAGCAGAAAGATATAGCACAAATAAAAGAAGCTATAATAAGTAAAGTTGCTAGTAAAAAACTTGCATAAAAGTTAAAATTAAATATAAAAGTCAATTTCGCAAGAACAAAGGAAATAAAGTTAAGTCCATTGTTTAGCTTGATGTGACTATTAAAAAGACTTATTAGTTTATTTAAAGGAGAGGGTATACATTATTGATACATTTGTTTCGTTTCATCCAATTTTACAGGCCTTAATAGCTGGTCTATTTACTTGGGGCTGTACAATTTTAGGTTCCGCATTTGTGTTTCTTTTTAAAACTGTTAATCGTCAGTTTTTAGATGTGATGAATGGTTTTGCAGCAGGGGTTATGATTGCTGCATCTTTTTGGTCATTATTAGCTCCATCTATTTCTTTTGCAGAACAGAATGATTATGGTTCTTGGTCTTGGTTTCCTGCTGCAACAGGATTTCTATTTGGTGGACTATTCTTAAGATTAATCGATGTAGTCATTCCTCACTTACATTTAAACGAGCCCATAGAGAACCGCGAAGGGCCTAATGTCAAAGTTTCAAAAAACTTGCTTTTATTTCTTGCCATTACAATCCACAATATACCTGAAGGATTGTCTGTTGGTGTAGCTTTTGGAGCTGCAGCAGTTAGTGCAGCAAATGGAGATGCTTTTATGAGTGCTGTCGGCCTCGCGTTAGGAATTGGAATTCAAAATATTCCTGAAGGCTCTGCTTTATCTATGCCCATCCGAGCAGCTGGAAGCACTCGCTGGAGAGCCTTTAATATTGGACAGTTATCTGCTATCGTGGAACCGATAGCTGCAGTAATTGGCGCTATCACGGTTATTTCAATCACGGCTCTTTTACCTTATGCTCTTTCTTTTGCTGCAGGAGCTATGATATTTGTTACGGTAGAAGAATTAATCCCTGAATCTCAAACAAATGGGTATAAAGATAGTGCTACTCTTGCTTTAATGGTTGGCTTTGTTATTATGATGACTTTAGATGTGGCTTTAGGATAAATAAGAGTGAAGTCATTGGAAATATAAAACAGTATGCTATTTTTGATTCAATCTCAAAAGTTAGTTTTTCTAACTTTTGAGGTGTAGTACATAAGCAAAAAAAACGGAGGTCTTTTCATTTCCTGATTAACCCTTTTCACTTTCTATCCCTTATTATCTATGATAGGGTAAATTGGTATATAAAACACATAAGCTATTTTCTGAGTGAATATCAGCTGCTTTTTTTGAACATTAAGTTCGTTGTTTTCTCTCTAAGTAGGTTAGAAATGGAGGATTTTTTAATGAAAGTTATAGTTGTCGGTTCGTCTCATGCAGGCTATGAAGCTGTCCAAACATTATTAAAAGAACTACCTGAAGGAGAAATTCATCTTTACGAAAAAGGGTCTACGGTCTCTTTCTTGTCTTGTGGTATTCAATCTTACTTAGAAGAAGTTTCGAATTCATTGGATGAATTACATTATGCTAATGAAACTTCTTATACAGAGCAAGGAGTACACGTCCATACGAATAGTGAAGTAACAAATATTGATCCTAAATCGAAAACAATCACCGTAAAAACAACAGAGGGTGAATCAAAAACAACGTATGATAAACTAATTCTTACTCCAGGTGCCAAGCCATTCCAATTACCAGTAGATGGAACGGATTTGGAAAATGTCTTTTACTTACGCGGTCGCGATTGGGCTGACCAAGTGAAAAAACGGATGGCTTCAGCGAAAAAAGCTGTCGTCATTGGTGCTGGCTATATCGGGATTGAAGTGATGGAAGCTTTTGTAAAAGCAGGAATAGAAACGACCATTATTGATACTCTTGACCGTGTTCTTCCTACCTATTTGGATAAAGAGTTCACAGATGTTTTGGATAAAGACTTAAAAGAAAGAAAAGTAAACGTCCAAACTGGGGAAATGGTTAAAGAAATTATGGGCAAAAACGGCGTCGTAACAAAAGTCGTGACAGATAAAGGCGAATATGAAGTGGATACCGTTATGATTGCAGCAGGTATTAGACCAGCGACTGAGTGGCTGAAAGAGATTGTTGAATTAGACTCTAGCGGTATGATTGAAGTAGACGAATATATGCAAACTTCTGAAGCGGATATTTTTGCTGCTGGAGATGCTACCACTATTCCTTTCAACCCTACACACAGTAGAGTGCATATCGCCTTAGCTTCTAACGCACGTCGTCAAGGCATTGTTGCAGCTAAAAACATTGTAAAACCTACGATGAAAATGATGGGTGTCCAAGGAACATCTGGATTGTCACTATTTGACTACCATTTTGCTTCCACAGGAGTTAAAGCGATTAATGCGGATCAATGTGAAAAAGAGGTTGTCAGTAGCTATGTAGAAGAAAAAATCCGTCCAGATTTCATGCATAATGAAGATAATATCGTGATGATGAAAATCTATTACGAAAAAGATGCTCATATTATTAAAGGAGCGCAATTAATGTCTAAAAAAGATGTTACTGCGTCAATAAACACAATGGCTGTTGTGGTAGAAGCAGAATGGACGCTCGAACACTTAGCTCGTGCCGACTTCTTTTTCCAACCAGAATACAACCGTCCTTGGAACTACTTGAACGTTCTTGCAATGGAAGCACTAGGAGAATCATACGGTAGTGACAACATGTTATTCTAATAAGTGAAAAAAAACAAGCGATTAGAATATTAACTATTCTAATCGCTTGTTTTTAACTTAAAAGTTTAAAATACAATCCGGTAAACAGAATGACTATCTAATTTTCTGGCTATTTAACAAGCTTTTTTCTTGCTGTTTTTTCCATGAGCATCAAATTTTTTTATCTTAAACTTTGATACTCTAAATCGTTACTATAGGTTATTTTAACTTAGATTAGCACAATGTTATCAAATCAAAGGTTCATCAAGTGGATGAATCTAAAGCTACTAGTAGAACTGAAATGATTTAAATACGTGCTATCCTTTTATTCCTCTATAGTAGAAATTCTAATAATAGCTTGTTTAGCGCTATACGTAGGCATATTTTTAAACAAATTAAGGAGTAAAGGATTTTTATTGTGTTCATTAATAGCTTCTTGGTTTTCCCAATTTTCTATCATGACAAACCTATTAGGTTCTTCAAACGACTCGTAAAGATGGTAGTCTATGCAACCTTCTTCTAGTAGAGTAGCTTCAATTAAAGGCTTAACAGTAGCTAAAAACTCATTTCTTTTATCGTCTTTTACAAAAAAAGTAGCATTAATAATTTTCATGCATAAAATCTCCTTTTTATTTAAATGTTGTTAATGCATCTGCGTTTAAACGAACAGATTGGTATCCAGCATCTATTGATTCACCAATAGATAAAATCATTACCGGCACATAACGTTCTTTGTCTAAATCAAACGCTCCAGCTAATTGGTCAGATTCAAATCCACCAATGGCATTCGTATCATATCCATGACTACGCGCAACAAGCATTAATTGCATAGCGACTAAACTAGAATCTATTTTTACAATATCATTCATTTTTTGTTTTGAAAAGTTCTTGTAGTAAGGGAGAATAACTTCTAATTGTTGATCTCTTACTTCAGAAGACATTTTATTTTCTTCGACGGCTTGGTTATAAATTTCTTCGCCATATTCATAGCACTCCATATCTCCGAAAATTAATATCATTGCAGATGAGGTATCATTTTGAGCAGTATTAAAACGAATAAGTGGTTTTAATTTCTTTTTTTCTTCTTCGCTTTCAACAATGACAAAACGCCATGGTTGCATATTTACTGAAGAGGGTGCGGTTGTGGCTTCTTGAATCATTTCTAGCATTTCTTCATGAGAAATTTTTGTATCTTTATTATATAGACGAACCGACTTTCTTTCGAAGATGATATCTGAAAAATCATTATTTTTTACTTTGTTTTCCATAGTTAAAACCTCTTTCTGTTTAGTTCATTAGTTTGTTCAATAAATAGGATAATTGATCTGCTTCTTCATCATTAAGCGAAATATCTAAAGGTTGCTGCATAGAATGATGCTTTTTCTCACAATTTTCTAAATCAATTTTTGCTTTTTCAGTTAGTTGAACATATAGTTCTCTATTGTTCATTTTATTTCGCTTTCTAGTGACATAATTTTTTTCTTCTAATACTTTTAAATGCCTAGTAACCGCAGAACTATCTATTTTTAATTCTGATTGTATTTGAGATTGAAAGCATTTCCCATTTTCTTTAAGAAACATCATCATTTCATATCTTGTCAAACTGAAACCTGTTTCTTTCTCAAAAAATGAAGTAGTTTCTTGATTTGAAATTTTTATGTTATAAAAAAGCTTGCTGATATCTTTTAATTCCATGTCTATTCTCCTCTCAAGCTAACCAAACTTAACATTTGACTAATCAATCGTTGACGAATCAAATATAAGGCAGATTAATAAAAAAGTAAAGCATTTCATACTATTATAATAATCCAAATGAGTTATAGCATTTCTGGAAACCCGCTAAGAGGCTATTGTCATGAGTTTTTTTTTTGGTTTTCCTGCCCCCCTATAATATAGAAAAAAATAGCTTTATTGAATGTATAATACTAGTTTTTTTAAGATACTGGGATTAATTGGATGACAGCATGAATTCCAAATGTATGTTTTCAATATATAATGAACCATTTTTGGTGCTGAGCGAGTCTGCCCCTCAAAATTTGGAGTTAACAAATACAACATTTAGGAGGTTTCAAAAAGATAAATTATCCATATAAACGAAAGATGAAAATTGTTGCAAGATATAATCCGAATTATTCAAAGAAGATATCCTTAGTATTACTAGTATATTAGAGTATCAATAGTTCTAAGTATTTCGGTTTATCACCTATTTGGTGTATGAAAACCCCTTTTCTGTTGATGAAGATTTTACTAAAATACATAAATAGAGGGATAAAGCATTCTCACTTTGCGAGGCAATCAATGAACATATAATGGAAATGTTCAAATACACTTAAAAATAAAGAATTATCCTCTTGTGGCGGATTAATTCTGATTCGTGAATGCCTCGAAAAAATACAGTTTGAACAATTAATGAAAAATAACCTGTATTTTGAAAATAATCCAGTTCATAAAGAACGAGAAGTATAGAAAAATTAGGATGTATAAGAAACTACGGAGAATCGTTTAGTACTATTATATTAAAATAGACTAGATACTATTTTATAACTACTCATTTATGGTAAAATGATAGCAATAAGAAATATAAGGGGGAATTCTGTCTAATGGACAGTGATAGTATAATGACGATTGTGATTTTAGTGATACTGCTATTATTATCGGGGTTTTTTTCTTCCTCGGAAACAGCTTTTACGTCCGTGAATCGAATCCGATTGCGAAATAGTGCAAAAAAAGGAGACAAACGTGCAGAATGGGCATTAAAACTTACAGAAGACTACAACAATGTTCTTTCTTCAATACTAGTAGGAAATAATATTGTGAATATTGCTTCTTCTTCCTTAGCGACACTCCTTTTCATCAGTTATTTTCCGCAATATGGAGTAACGATTTCCACAATCGTCATGACGATACTTGTATTAATTTTTGGTGAAATTACTCCGAAAGCAATTGCAAAAGACCGACCAGAAAAAGTTGCTAAATTTGCTACTCCAGTTTTAAGTATTTTAATGAAAATTTTAAAGCCGATTAACTGGATTTTTGAGAAGTGGAACAACATGTTGGCTAAACATTTGCAAACCGAAGAAACAAGGATTAGTGGAGAAGAACTTTTATCAATCGTAGATGAAGCAGAAAACGGTGGCTCACTGGAAGATGATGAACATCAGTTAATTCGATCAGCCATCAAATTCCATGATTTGGAAGTAGACAGTATTCTTAGACCGCGTGTAGACGTGGTTGCAGCTGACTTGCAAGATACAGATGAGGAAATACAGAAAATTTTTGATGAACACAGGTACTCACGTATTTTATTATGTGAAGATTCGATTGATGAAGTACAGGGTGTTTTACATGAGAGAGATTTCAATCTTTATTTGCGTAGGAAAGCAAAAGGTGAAGAAGGATTATCACTCACTGAATCAATGAAAGAAGTCATTCACATTCCAGCTATGATGAAAATATCCCGATTATTGAAAATTATGCAACAAAGCAAAGCGCACATGGCTGTGGTTTCTGATGAGTATGGAGGTACAATCGGGATAGTGACTATGGAAGATGCTTTGGAAGAGCTAGTTGGAGAAATATGGGATGAAACCGATAATATCGAAGAAGAAATCATTCTCATTGATGAAGGGAAATATCAAGTTCGCGGTGAGGCTAGTCTTGAAAAAGTTTTTGATTTATTTCAAATTCAAAACGAGGAAAGTTTTTTTTCAAATACAATCAGTGGATTCGTTTCAGAAATGTTAGGTCGTTTCCCCAAAGAAGCCGATCAAGTGATTTATGGCAATATGTTGCTTCATGTAGTGAAAGTAAAAGATACAAGAATATTGGAGATAACGGTAGAACAAAACCAATTAGAATATGTAGGATAGGAGAAAAGAGGGTGGAGCTATTTTTGCGCCAACCTCTTTTTTTCTTTTATTTAGACGCATTGTTAATTTACGAATTTTTAAAGTCCGTAAAAATAGAACTCTAACTAACAACTTTTGTTGTTAGAATGGTATATTAGATTGGAAGACCGTAAGCATCATTATTGTAAGCTTGCTTACAGTTAGAGAGTTGAAACTTTGATAAGCTATATATACATCATTCAATAGTAAGGAGTACAGGGCTATGTGGAAAGGTAGATTTTTATTAATCGGACTGACAGTACTATTTCTCTTGTCAGCTTGCTCAAATATTAAAGAAACAAGCGAAATATCAGTGGAAGAAATGATGCAAAAGAATTGGGAAACGATTGAAAAAGAAGCGGAAGAAACGACTGTAAATCTTTACATGTGGGGAGGCGACGAAGGTATTAATCAATACATCGATGATTGGGTTGCGCCACAGTTAAAAGAACAACATGAGCTCACTCTTCGCCGAGTACCTATGGATTCACCTGAAGTATTGATGAAATTATTGAATGAAAAAAAAGCGAAACAAACGAGAGGGACCATAGATGTGATTTGGCTCAACGGAGAAAATTTTGAAAATGCTAAGAAAAACGAATTATTATTTGGGCCGTTTTCTAACCAACTTCCAAATGTAAAAAACTATGTAGATACAAAGGCTTTAGATGTGCTTTATGATTTTGGAACAAAAGTAGACGGGATGGAAGCTCCTTGGGGAAAAGTTCAGTTTGTTTTTCAATATGACCAAAATAAACTGGCAGACCCTCCCAAAACTTTTGAAGAATTAAAAGAATGGGTGAAAAAGAATCCTGGTAAATTCACGTATCCTGATCCATCAGATTTCACTGGGAATGCCTTTTTACGGCATTTATTCTACGAATCAGTAGGGGATGTGCAAACGATTTTAGATAATGGATTCGATTCTACATTTGCAAAAGAAAATAGTCAAGAGATGTGGGATTTTCTGAACGAAGTGAAACCTTATCTGTGGCAAGAAGGAAAAACATATCCAAATGATCTTACACAGTTAGATCGTTTGTATAGTCAAGGAGAAGTCTCTATTACCATGGGTTATAATGAGGCAAGAGCGGAAAAACTAGTCGAAAAAGGCATTTTTCCTGACTCTACTCGATCATTTATTCTAAATTCTGGATCTATTGGCAACACTCATTTCTTAGCGATTCCCTTTAATAGCCCGAATAAAGAAGGCGCACTAACTGTTACAAATTTTTTACTATCGCCAGAGGCACAATTGAAAAAATTAGATACTTCTTATTGGGGAGACAATACATCATTGGACATACGTAAACTTTCAAAAGAAGAACAAAGTCAATTTGAAGCGATTGAGAGGGGAAAGACCGTCATACCGATAGAAATCTTGAAGGAGTTTGCCCAACCGGAAATTGATGCTAACTATGTACCATGGCTAAAGGAGAATTGGATTAATGAAGTGGTACGATAAAAATAAACCTTACCTATTAGTTGGACCTGCCATTTTGATGACAATTTTGTTAGTTGGATACGGTTTATTAATGGTCTTTGTAGAAAGTATCCTATCGAGTGGCTCCTTGAGTCTAGAAATTTATCGAACCCTGTTAAGTGATGAAATATTTCAAAGCTCCTTTCTTTTTAGTGTGCGAATCGCGGTGGTATCTACTCTATTATCACTTGGAATTGGTTTTGTACTCGTTCGATCGGCTTTTCCTGTATTAAAACGGAGCTTTCCCAGATTGATTTCTTGGTTACCCATGCTCTTTCCGCATTTTGTTTGGGGCTATATGGTTTATCTTTTATTTTCTCAAACCGGGCTTTTTTCAACCATTTTCAATGGACTTGGAATAATAGCTCTGCCAGGAGACTTTCCCAATTTATTTATGGATTCAGCTGGTTTAGGAATAATGATAACTTATATATGGAAGGGAGTTCCATTCGTTATTTTAATGCTACTCCCCGTTTATGAACAATTATCTCACTCTCAAAAGGAGTTAGTTTTTACATTAGGAGGGAAAAAAGGTGCTGTTTTTAGATACGTTGAATGGCCTTATGTCTTCCCGGTGTTGTTAGAAACTTTTTTCATCATTTTTTCTTTTGTACTAGCAGCATATGAAGTCCCAGCTCTGTTAGGCGCTACCTATCCTAAAATGATTTCCATATTAAGCTACGATTGGTTTTTTGGAACAAACTGGGAAAAACAACCTTACGCATATGCCACAATGGTTATCGTAACTAGTTTTATCGTTTTTTTTGTTAGCATCTTATCTTTTATAACAAGAAGGAGTAGAAAACACCTTTATCAAAATCAAAATGATGGAAAAAAAATAGAGTCAATAGGACACTTTTCTAACTTTTCTTTTTTAAACATAGCTTTTCTAAGTTTACTTCCTACACTTTTTTTATTTCTATCCAGTTTTGTGAGTAAATGGGAGTCCGGTATGATTCTACCAAAGACTATCTCCATTCAAGGATGGCGCGTTCTTTTTCTTGAGCAACCCCATCTTTTGGAGGCGATTCTTACGTCAATAGGTATCATCCTATTAGCGTTATTGCTTAATGTAATCATGGGTATTCCAGCGGCGAATGCTTTGGCGTTTTATGAATTTAAAGGAAAAGCAGCAATAGATACACTTCTTTTGTCTCCTTTATTCGTTCCAGTTTTAGCTGTAGCAATGGGGATTCATCTGACGTTTATACGCTTAGGGATAGCGAACCGTTGGATTGGTGTTGTTCTTATCCATCTTGTTTTAACGTTACCGTATACAATTAGGATTTTACGAGCAGGTTTTGAAAGGGTTGGGAAAAAGCAAGGAGAGCTGGCGGTATCTTTAGGAGCTAAACCGTTCAAGGCGTTTTATTTAATTTACTTGCCCCAGCTTTTACCTAGTTTGAGAAGTGTCGTTTTTATCGTTACGGTCGTTTCATTAAGCCAGTATTTTGTAACGGCACTTATAGGAGGAGGGAATATATTGACCTTACCATTACTTTATTTCCCTTTCTTTCAATCAGTAGATCAGTCAATTATGGCTAGTTTTTCGTTAATATTTGCAATCATACCGGTTGGGATATGGGCGGTTGTTGAGTTAGTGTTAAAAATAGTACTACCAAAGAAATTCGGGTGAGACCATGAAAAAGACCTATATAAAACTTACAAATTTATCGAAAATATATGAACATCAAAAAATTATAGCTATTGATCAACTATCCATCCAAAAGGGAGAAATTGTCTCTATGATTGGACCTTCAGGAATTGGGAAAACCACACTATTAAAAATGGTAGCTGGATTAGTAGAATATGATTCAGGAGAGATTATCATTGATGGTTATTCGATGAGTGGAATATCACCACAAGAACGTCCAGTCGTTTACCTGTTTCAAGAATCCCTCTTGTTTCCGCATTTGAATTTGCTTGAAAATGTAACCTTTGGACTAAAAATGGCTAAAGTAAAAAAAAAGGCACGCAATCAAATGGGCGTTGATATGTTAGAAAAAGTCGGATTAAAAGATTATACAGAGCGTTATCCTCATGAATTGTCAGGAGGACAAAAACAGCGTGTAGCTTTAGCAAGGTCGTTAGTGATGAAGCCAAAAGTACTCCTTTTAGATGAACCTTTTTCTAATTTGGATCCTGAGTTGAGGAAAGATACAAGACGCTGGATGAAGCAGTTATTAAAAGAAGAAGAAATGACTGTTTTATTCGTTACCCATGATTTAGAAGAGGCAATGGCGCTAGGAGATCGCGTGGCCATTCTTGGAGAGAGCAAATTGCAACAAGTGGCAAGTCCAAGTGAATTATATGATGCACCAATCAATTCGTATGTCACAACTTTTCTACAAAGCGGCATTTGGCGAGAAAAACGTTTTATTTCTGAAAATAGATTAGTCTTTACAGATGCTAAACGGTTAGGGAAACAAGGTTCATGGAAGGCAGAAGTAATCGAAACTTTTTATAAAGCAGGAGAGTACTATACAGTTATCCTATTGTCAGATACGGGAGAAAAATTAACCTTGAAAGGATCCAAAAAAACTTCTGTAGGAAGTGTCGTTTATATAAAAGAAAAATAGATCGCTTACTTGGAAAGGGTGAAAATATGAAGAAAAGTGATGGGCTTATTTTACTCAGTATCCTTGCTTTTTTACTCGTACTATTCTTTTTAAATCAAACCGTATTTAACATAGAAGCAGAAACGATACAAAGTGAAATAATTGAATTAGGAGTCATTGCACCGTTCGTTTATGTATTTTTTTATTCGGTACGGCCATTAATTCTTTTTCCAGCATCCGTTTTATCTTTAGCCGGAGGGCTTGCATTTGGACCCTTATATGGAACCCTTTTAACACTTACCGGTGCATCGATAGGCGCCTATCTATCCTTTTTAGTCTCACGAAAAGTTGGGAGCAAATGGATAGAAAAAAAGGGAGGTCATCGCGTTTTGAAATTGAAAGATAGTTTAGAACAGAAAGGCTTTATCGTTGTGTTGGTAATGAGACTAGTTCCACTCTTTCCATTTGATTTAGTCAGTTATACAGCAGGATTATCTAAAATAAAAACAAGAGACTTTATGTTGGCAACGGTACTTGGAATGATACCAGGTACATTCGTGTATACCTTTTTAGGGGCTAATGCATTGTCATCTAATATGGGAAGGGTTGCATTAGCAGGGGGACTGTTTATTGTTATTACGCTGATTCCAACCTTATTCCAGAAAAAAATCCGCAAACTATTAAAGATGAAGGATGAAAGTGAGGAGTAAAACAATGCTTGATACTCACGCAAGAAAATATGTTCAACCGGCTATAGAAAAAATAGCACGAATCTTTTTGAAGGTTGGATGGAGTGCAAATCAGGTAACGTGGTGTGCTTTTTTTATAGGTGTTTCTTCAGGAGTGTTTGTTTATATGCAACAACCCTTGATAGCTGTTTTAGTATTATGGATTTCTGGATTTTTAGATGCGGTAGATGGAACAATGGCGCGATTATCTAAACCCTCACTTTGGGGAACGGTACTTGATATTACGTTTGATCGAATCGTTGAGATTAGTGTCATTTTAGGATTAGCATTCGCTTTCCCAGCTTCACAAGGAGCACTTTTGTTACTCAGTGTTTCGATTATTCTGTCGATGACAATCTTTCTCACAGTAGGAGCGGTATCAGAAAAAAAGGGGATAAAAACTTTTTACTATCAAGCAGGTCTAGCGGAAAGAACAGAAGGATTCATCTTATTCTCACTCATGGTTCTCCTTAACACTTATTTGATTGGATTCACTCTTCTCTTTTTCGTGATTGAGTTAGTTACAGCAATTCAAAGACTAATGGAAGCAAGACGGATTTTAAGTAAGTAGGAAGGCGGGTAATAGGATGAAAAAATATGATGTAATCGTAATAGGTGGAGGAGCGGGCGGTCTAACCGTCGCTTCAGGGGCAAGTTCCCTTGGAGCCAAAGTAGCATTAGTTGAAAAAGGACAGTATCTCGGCGGCGACTGTCTACATGTTGGATGTGTGCCTTCAAAAGCATTGATTCAAGCCGCGAAAGATAGTTACACAGCAAGAAATAAAGCCACGAAGTTAGGACTCCATTTTTCTGGGGAGATAGATATGAAAGAAGTGAAAAAACGAGTTCAAGCATCTATTTCAACGATTCAAGAACAGGATAGTGATGAGCGTTTTTCAAATATGGGAATAGATATCTATAAAGGGAGTGGTGAATTCACTTCTAAAAATATTTTTAGGATAAAAGATACTGAAATTTATGGGAAGCGGATCATCATTGCTACCGGTTCAAGACCATTTGTTCCAAAAATTGAGGGACTAGAAGAAGCAGGATATTGGACGAATGAAACGTTATTTCAACAAGAAGTTCTACCAAAAGAATTGCTAGTACTTGGAGGTGGACCGATAGGCTTAGAGTTAGCACAGGCTATGGCTCGTTTGGGATCGGTTGTTACTGTCGTAGAACAAAAAGACTCTCTTTTGAGTACAGAAGACGCTACAATTCAAAAAGCTGCAGTAAAAGTACTTGAATCTGAATTAACGTTTTATCTGAATGCTGAAGTTAAAAAGGTTGTCGTTCAAAACGATAAAAAAATAGTGACTGTGGATAAAAATGGCCAACAGATAGAGTTAGTAGTGGATGAAATTTTAGTAGCGGTAGGACGTCTCCCAAATAGTGATTCACTTCATTTAGAGAAAATAGGTATTGAAGTGGATAAAAGAGGTCATATTTTGACGAATGAAAAGTTACAAACAAACCTTTCGACTATTTATGCGATTGGGGATGTGAATGGTAAATTTCCATTTACACACGTAGCTGGAGAAGAAGGAAAGACCGTTGTACAAAATGCTGTATTAGGATTCCCTAAAAAGATGAAATACAATCAAATACCTTGGATTATCTATACAGATCCTGAAATATTCCATATTGGTTTAACAGAACAAGATGCAAAAGAAAAAGGGATAGCAGTCTCTATTTACGAGATTCCTCTTGCAGAAGTGGATCGTTTTGTAGCGGACCATGAGGATAGAGGACTTGTCAAAATACTGACAAACTCTAAAGGGAAGATAGTAGGTGCGCATGCATTTGGCAAAGGAGCGGGTGATTGGATGCAAACCATCGTATTTGCAATCGCACAAAATCATAAGATTGGAGAACTTTCTCAAATGATTTATCCGTATCCTAATCATGCAGCGGCTATTCAACGCACAGCAGATTTATATTGGAGAGAGAAACTATTCTCGGGTTTTCTTCCGAAACTATCTAAAAAATATATTCAATGGTTTAGGTGAAGGTAGAAAAGTGAATTATTTTATAAGAAAAGCACCATTGATCCTATTGATTGAACAGTTCAATAGCGCTTTTTAAAAAAGTTTAGAAGCGAAAAGAATCTATAAAACGTTTGTCGATATGGTGCTTGATTCTCCAAGGTATCTTCCCATGTAAATAAAATGGTCCATAGGTAAGCAGTCCTTCTTGGTTGCCAGTAGATAAGATGGACAGAAATCTTTTCTGTGGAATAAAAGGAAGTAAATCCTGGTTTTCTAAATAGCGTTTTAAATTTTGTGTTAGTAATTGGCCTTGTCTCACAGCATACACCCCGTTCTTAGGCAGTAAAGGATACTCTTCTACGGTAGCACAATCGCCAGCTCCAAAAATAAAAGGATACTGTTTGTGTTGCAAGGTGTTTTTAACCAGCAGGAATCCATTAGCGTCTTTGAGGAGAATGTTTTCTGTGAATAGAGGACTTGCGACAGGTCCTGTTAAAGACAGGAGATGACTCCATTTAATTTTATGATTTCTATCTGTAATCAGAAAGTTTTGATCGAGGTGTTCGATTCTTTCATTCTCAAAAACTTCTAGTCCTTTTCTTTTTACTACTTGTCTTATTTTTATGGATGCCTTTCTTCCATAAGAAGAAAGTAGAGGAGATGAACTGATTAATTTTACATTCGCTTCTTTCTTGTTTGTCTTTCTCCAAGCGGCTGTAGTTAGTGCTAGCTCAACCCCTGCGGAACCACCTCCAATGATTACAGGCTGTTCACCTAATCTGAATGCTTCTATAATAGTAGTAAACTTATAATTCGGTTTAATACTTTTGATAGCAGTGGAGTTAACTAATTTAGAAATACTGGATCCAATGTTAACGGAAATCGTATCAAAAGAATAGGTATGACCAGAACTTCCTTCAATGGTTTTGTCTAGAGGGTTCAATCTAATGATTGTGTCCGCAACAAATTTTACAGAAGCTCTATGACAGAGTTGTTCGATGTTAACGCGGATATCTTCCTTTTCATATAGTCCTTCTGTAAACCCTGAAAACATTCCTGAATAGTACTGATAAGGGTCTGCAGAAATAAGAACAATTTCATGCGGAATAGAGGTTGTAAGTAGTTCGCGAAGAAATATAAGGTGCGCGTGACCACCACCGATAAGGACTAATTTACTCATTACTTTCACTCCAGTGTAAGTTTGAATTGTTGAAGATGGATAGGTTATATCTAAATTGTATGAGCTCTATACTATCTTAAAAGGAATAAAAGGAAAATGGAAACTTTTTATCTTATTCTAATTGAAAAATTGAAAAACTGATCCGACTAATAAAGAACGAGCAACAATCCAAACCGGTTATTCGTTGCATATGTATATGCACGAATGAGGAGTGTAATGGGTGAGCAATTATTTTAAAGTTACTTAGCTTCAATATAATCAATGAAGCAATGATAAATAAAAGCTAAAAAGACAAAAAAAATGGCTTTAATCAAAATTGAAACAACAGTTATTTTATCTATCTACGATGTAAGGATAACTACTGTTAATTAACACAACAATAAATGGTAGAATAGAATGAAATAAATAATAATGGTTCAATCAAGAGAACAAAGGTTGCCAGGTTCAAGTATAGTTTGAAGGAGGAATATCATGAATATCGTCATTGTAGGTGGTTCTTTTGCTGGGATAACTGCGGTGCTAACTGCTCGTGAAAAATATAAGGAAGCAACCATTACTCTAATAGAAAAAGAAGAGACTATTGGTTTTATTCCTGGTGCACTCTATTCTCTATTAAATGGGGAGATAGAAAGTTTAGCAGAGGCACACTTTACGACAGTAGAAGCAGTAAAACGATTAAACATTCAAGTCATTTTAAATGCAAAAGTTGAAAATATAGATACAGATAGCCAACGATTAACCTACAAAAAACTGAATCGATTAACCGTTATCTCTTATGATAAACTAATTTTAGCGACAGGGTCTGTTCAAAATTCTTATCAGATTAAAGGAATGGAATCAAATAAAATAATAAGGTATAAAACTGTTGAGAAAACGAGAATGGCACTAGAACTAGTTGAAAACAATCAAGTTTTTACAATAGTCGGTGGGGGTCAAATCGGTATTGAAATGGCAGATTGTTTGATCAATCAAAAGAAGAAGGTCCAATTGATTGAAAGCATGAATGGAATAGTCATGAAATATTTTGATCAAGAAATGGTGGAACCGCTTTTAAAAGAAATGCAAGATCAAGGGGTGGTTTTTTATTTTGATGAAACGGTAAAAGAAATCAAAGAAGTTGAAGAGCATTTGATTCTTAAAACACAAAATCATGCGATTAAAAGTGACTGTGCAGTCTTTGCGTTAAGCGTAAAACCGAATGTTCCTTATCTAGATTCTAAAATACGTTGCCATGAAGATGGAGCTATCTTTGTAGATGAGTATTTACAAACCTCAGTAGAAAATGTTTTTGCAATCGGAGATGCTATTCAAATGCCTTCAAGTTTATCTGATGAAACATTTTACATCTCTTTAATAAATAACGCCGTTCGAACAGGTGTTGTGGTAATAGATAATTTAATGAAACCCCAAACACCTTTTATTGGAACAGCTCGAACAATTGGAACCAAAGTTTTTGGCTATTATATTGCAAGTACAGGGATGACAGAAACAGAAAGTATCTTTTTTGATGAAGAGATTGCAGTTTCTCATGTTTCTCAGCCTGCTTCTTTATTTAATGGAAAACAAACAATCAATGGCAAATTGATTTATAACACTGCTTCAGGGAAAGTATTAGGTGCGCAACTCATTTCTAAAGTCAATATATTGGAAAAGATAAACACTTTATCTTTAGGTATACAAATGGGGATAACATTAAACGAACTTGCCCAAAAGGATTATTTCTTCCATCCCTCGTGGAGTACAGTGTATGACATAACAAATCAACTTGGCTTAATGAAAGACTAGGTAAAGCAGATGAAAATTGAAGATTTTTTAGAAAAAAGAGAAGCTTTTCAAATGAGAATATTAAAAAAACTCATTCTTGAAGGGGGTAGAATTACTTATGAAGAACTGCGTAAGGACCTTACCATCACCAAATCTTCATTAGAAAATTATTTAGAAGAAATGAACGATTATTTAGAAGCTTACCAAGAAGATTGCCGAGTGGATTCAGATGGAGCCTGGTTAACCTTATTTATGAGCAACCATTTTTCCATAGTGACCGTTTACAAAGACTATCTCAAACGATCGCTAAAATACCAGCTGATTGATTATATTTTTAAACACCAAGAGTTTACAGTAGTTAAAATTATCAGTGATCTTTCTATTAGTGAATCCTCTTTATTTCGGAAAATAAAAGAACTAAATGGTGTGCTCAAAGAATTTAATATTAAAATAAAAAATGGCCATATCCATGGCGAAGAGTTGCAAATTCGTTATTTTTATTTTCAAGTTTACTGGTTTGTAATGAACTACGAAGAACTCCAAGAGACAGTACTAACCAATCAAAATCAAACGTTAATCAATGGTTTTGAAAAAGAGTTAGACATTAAAATAAGTGGTTTTAGTCGAAGGCGTGTCAGCTTATGGTTTACGATTAGTAAAAAACGAACGTCCATTTCAAAAAAAATCTATAAAAATATGGTACAAAAAATGGAGCCATATAAAAATGATTATGTGAATAAACAAGTTCGAAAACTTATCCTGCTTTATTCCAGCCGTTACTCGATTGAAGTCGAGGAAGAAGAAAGTATGATTCATTTTATTTTCTTAACGACTCAGTCAGTCTTATCAGAAAAAGATTTTATTAACTATGATTTAGTTCGCAGCCGCAGAACACCAACAGCATTAGTGGATACTCTTTTAAGAGAAACAGTTCTGTTGTATTATCTGCCAACCAAACCGACTATTGTACTAGAAAGAAAAGTGACTTTTTACCTTTCACAAATTAATGGCACATTGTATTTTTTTGAAGGGGCACTTGAGATGAATGATTTAAAAGACTTTACCGCAAAAGAAAGCGAAGTCTGGGGAAAAAATTTGGAAACCTTATCTGAACAGTTATTAAAGACAGCACTTGAAACAATTGGAAAAGCAAACTCTCCAGTAGGCTCTTTGCAAAGATTAACTTTATTGGAGTATTCAACGGCTCTGTCCATTGTTGATTTCAATATTTCAAAAGAATTGTTGATCGGGATTGATTTGAATTTGATGGATATGCATGCAGAATTTTTGACACAAACACTGATGTTAAACTTAAAAAATGTTATTGGCATTACTGTCGAAGAATACCGCGATCATCACACGTATGACTTAGTTATCACGACAAATTTAGCTTCACATTTTTATTCACGAGCAACAGAAATTTACATTATTTCAGAATTTTGGTCGAAATTCGATATGAATCAAATTAAATGTCGAATCAATGAACTAAAAATATGAAATTGGTTAGATAAGCTAGGATTGAAACCGTCAACCTGCGTTAGCAAGCAACTATCGATGCAACAAATATCTTGAAAAAGTCCATTCAATTAGCAGTTGAATGGACTTTTTACTGAAAAATTAATTGATAAAAAATAATAGAGTTAAAAATTTAGTTTGCTAAAAAGTTAAAAAATACAACGGAAAGGACTAGTATGAAACAGTTCTTGAAAAATACTTTCAAAAAAGCTAGAAAAAAAGAAAAAACTTGGGAGTATTTGAGGAAGAAAAAAGATTACTATAGGTTTATAGAAAGAATACGCTTTCAAAAAACAGGAGGGTTTAAAAATGACAGAAAAAAAATACATTATGTCGATTGACCAAGGAACAACAAGTTCAAGAGCGATTATTTACGATAAGAACGGAAGAAATGTAGGGAATTCTCAAAAAGAGTTTACACAATTCTTTCCCAATGATGGTTGGGTAGAACACAGCGCGAACGAAATTTGGAATTCTGTTCAGTCTGTTATTGCTGGAGCTTTTATTGAATCAGGTATCCGGCCAAATGAAATTGCTGGTATCGGTATTACAAACCAACGTGAAACAACTGTTGTCTGGGATAAAAAAACAGGTTTACCAATATATAATGCGGTTGTATGGCAGTCTCGTCAATCTTCACCAATTGCGGATCAACTAAAAGAAGATGGGTATGCTGACTTCTTCCATAAAAAAACAGGTTTAATCATTGATGCTTATTTTTCAGCAACGAAAGTTCGTTGGATTTTAGATCATGTAGAAGGTGCACAAGAGCGAGCTGAAAAAGGGGAGTTACTTTTCGGAACAATTGATACATGGTTGGTTTGGAAATTAACGGATGGTGGTTCACACGTAACAGACTATTCCAATGCAAGTAGGACAATGATGTTTAATATTCACGAGTTAGACTGGGACCAAGAAATTCTAGACTTATTAAACATTCCTAAAGTGATGTTACCAAAAGCTTGTTCTAACTCTGAAGTTTACGGTCATACACGTAGTTTCCATTTTTACGGAGCAGAAGTTCCAATCTCAGGAATGGCAGGAGACCAACAAGCTGCATTATTTGGACAAATGGCTTTCGAACCAGGGATGGTTAAAAATACTTATGGTACAGGGTCATTTATTGTAATGAATACGGGTGAAACGCCTACTTTATCTAAAAATAATTTATTGACAACGATTGGTTACGGGATAAACGGTAAGGTTTACTATGCGATTGAAGGAAGTGTTTTCGTAACAGGTTCTGCCATTCAGTGGTTAAGAGATGGACTAGAAATAATTAAAAATGCTAGTGAAACAGAAAAAATCGCGGTGGAATCAACAAGTGCGGATGAGCTTTTTGTAGTACCAGCTTTCACTGGCTTAGGAGCACCTTATTGGGATTCTCAAGCTCGTGGCGCTATTTTCGGAATTACTCGTGGAACAACAAGATCCGATCTTGTTAAAGCAACTTTGCAATCCATTGCTTATCAAGTTAGAGATGTCATTGATACAATGAAAGAAGATACAGGCATTGACATTCCTTTACTAAAAGTCGATGGTGGCGCAGCAAACAACGATTATTTGTTGCAATTCCAAGCAGACATCTTAAATTCTTCTGTTCAAAGACCGCGTGATTTAGAAACAACTGCTTTAGGTGCTGCATTCTTAGCAGGTTTAGCTGTTGGATTCTGGAAAGATTTAGATGAATTAAAAGAATTTTATGAAGCCGGCGAAGCCTTTGAACCATCTATGCCAGCAGAAAAGCGTGAAGAGTTATATGACGGTTGGAAACAAGCTGTCGCTGCTACACAAATGTTCAAACCTACCTCAAAATAATCTCAGATAAAAAGGAGGAAATGACGATTATGAATTTTTCAAGTGAAACACGACAACAAACAATTGAAAATGTAAAAAAAACGCAATTAGATGTGTTAATTATTGGAGGAGGAATCACAGGTGCGGGTGTTGCGCTCCAAGCGAGCGCAGCTGGTATGGAGACTGCTTTAATAGAAATGCAAGATTTTTCAGAAGGCACCTCTTCTCGATCAACAAAATTAGTCCATGGCGGCATTCGTTATTTGAAGACTTTCGATGTTGAAGTAGTAGCTGATACTGTAACAGAGCGAGCAGTTGTGCAAAGCATTGCTCCCCATATTCCAAAACCAGCACCAATGCTGTTACCCATCTACGATGAAGCAAATGCTACTTTCAATATGTTTTCTGTTAAAGTTGCAATGAATTTATATGACCAACTCGCTAATGTTACGGGTAGTAAATATGCAAACTATACGTTAACGACTGAAGAAGTATTGAAAAGAGAACCTTACTTGAAGAAAGATGGTTTACTTGGTGGTGGCGTTTATCTTGATTATAAAAATAATGACGCTCGACTAGTTATTGAGAATATTAAACAAGCAGCAGCTGATGGTGGACATATGCTTAGTCGAGTAAAAGCCATTGGATTTATTTATAATCAAGATGGTCAAATAGAAGGCGTCCATGCCAAAGATAGAGTAACAAATGAGACATTTGATATTAAAGCTAACCTTGTTATTAATACAGGGGGACCTTGGGTGGATCAAATTCGCCAATTAGATAAATCAAAAGAGGTTATTCCTCAAATGAGACCCACAAAAGGGATTCATTTAGTCATTAAAAGCAGTAGATTACCTGTTCCTCAACCGACTTATTTAGATACTGGGAAAAATGATGGTCGCATGTTCTTTGTTGTTCCTAGAGAGAATAAAACGTATTTTGGGACAACCGATACAGACTACCAGGGCGATTATTTGAATCCAATGGTCGAAAAAGAAGATGTTGATTATCTATTAGAATGTGTGAACTATCGCTACCCAGCAGCTGACATAACCTTAGCAGATGTTGAATCTAGCTGGGTTGGATTACGCCCATTGATTTCAACAAATGGTGGATCAGATTATAATGGTGGCGACAATGGCAAGATTACAGACGATAGTTTTACTAAAGTCGTTGATATTGTTACAAAGTATAAAGAAAAAATGGTTGATCGATTTGCAGTAGAAGAGGTTTTAAGTGGTTTAGAAAGTGAATTATCAGAAGGCGAAGATAATCCTTCAGCTGTTTCTCGCGGAAGCGACTTAACTCGTGAAGAAGATGGGTTAATTACATTATCTGGGGGGAAAATTACAGATTATCGTAAAATGGCAGAAGGTGCTCTAATCTTAATTCAAAAGTTATTGAAATCAGAGTTCCAAAAAGAGTATACGCTAGTTGATTCTAAGACTTACCAAGTTTCAGGTGGGAAAATGGATCCACAAAAAGTTGAAGAAACGTTAGCTGAATTAGTTAAGGAGGGAATAAAAAAAGGCTTGTCAGAAAAAGAAGCGACTTATTTAGCTGATTTATATGGCACAAATGCGCCGTTAGTCTTTAGTAAAGCCAAAGAAATGAAAGCCTTCCCAGGATTAGGATTGGGCGAAAGTTTAAGTTTAGATTATGCTATGAATGCAGAAATGACGTTAACACCTGCTGACTTTTTAGTTCGTCGGACGAATTATATGTTGTTTATGCGTGATAGCTTAGACGCAGTGAAAGAACCCGTTATTGAAGCGATGGCAGATAGGCTTAACTGGACTCAAGAAGAAAAATCTAGCTATATTACTGAGTTAAACAAAGCAATTAACGACTCAGACTTAACTGAATTGAAAGAGGAGAGATAAAGATGAGTGGAGATACATTACAGATTTTCAGTGAGTTTTTGGGAACGTTGATTTTGGTTCTTTTAGGAGACGGAGTATGTGCGGCAGTTAATTTGAAACAAAGTAAAGCAGAAGCTTCCGGTTGGGTCGTCATTGCTTTAGGATGGGGTGCAGCAGTAACAATTGCAGTTTATATATCAGGATTTATGGGACCTGCTCATATAAATCCAGCGGTAACTATTGCAATGGCCATAGCAGGTAACTTTAGTTGGAGTTTGGTTATACCGTTTATACTTGCACAAGTGGCAGGTGGGATAGTTGGAGCTGTTTTAGTTTGGTTGACTTATATAGATCATTTCAAAGCAACAGAAGACCAAGGATTTATTCTGGGAACGTTTGCAACTGGACCAGCAATTAAAAATCATCCAGCCAATTTGATGACAGAAACAATTGGAACGATTGTTTTAGTGTTAGGGTTACTATCATTCTCGCAATATACTTTTGCAGATGGAATGAATCCGATGGTTGTAGGTTTGCTGATTGTTTCAATCGGACTGTCACTAGGTGGAGCAACAGGTTATGCTATTAATCCAGCTCGTGATTTAGGACCAAGAATTGCACACCAATTTTTACCAATTGCAAATAAAGGCGATTCTGACTGGGGTTATGCATGGGTACCAATCGTAGGACCAATCTTAGGTGCAGTTATAGCAGCAGCAATCTTTTTGGTTATGACGTAAACAATAGTTAAATAAAAAAAGGATTAGAACGTTGTCTAATCCTTTTTTTGTTTGTAGTAATTTATTTTTTAAAACAACTGTCTAAATGATCGTCTATTATTCCAACGGCTTGAAGATAGGAATAGACAGTAACGGGACCTAGAAATTTAAAGCCTTTTTTCCTTAAATCCTTACTGATTAAATCAGATAGGTTTGTTTGTGAGGGCACTTCTTTTGTCGTTTTATAATGATTCATAATTGTTTTGTGATCTGTGAAACTCCATATATAATAATTAAAACTGCCATATTCTTTTTGAATGTCGATAAATTTATTAGCGTTGTTTATGGCAGATTCAATTTTCTTTCGATGCCTTATAATTCCTTCATTAATAAGCAATTCAGCTATGTTAGTTTCATTATATTCAGCTATTTTTAGATAGTCAAATTGATCAAAAGCTAATCTAAAGTTTTTCCTTTTCATTAAAATAGTATTCCAACTCAATCCAGATTGCATTGATTCTAATAGTAAAAATTCAAAATGAAGCCGATCTGTATAAACTGGAACTCCCCACTCATTATCATGATAATTTAGTTGAAGTTCATTTCCTTCGCACCAGTCGCATCTTTTCAATGGTATCATCCTCCTTCAGTTAAGAGAAAAGTGAGCACATTCTATTATAACATGATAATTGCGCGAAATTATTTAATACCTTATGTCTTTAAAAAGTACACAACACCTGAATAATTCATAACTATCCTTGAAGTT
The DNA here is from genome assembly GCF_000744185.1 of Carnobacterium funditum DSM 5970. Classification (NCBI taxonomy): domain Bacteria; kingdom Bacillati; phylum Bacillota; class Bacilli; order Lactobacillales; family Carnobacteriaceae; genus Carnobacterium; species Carnobacterium funditum. The sequence continues at coordinate 1,927,904 of NZ_JQLL01000001.1, forward strand.
AACCAACTAAATATTGTCTATTTTTGTGAATAAGATACGATAAGCTAAATGGTACTGTCAAATCTGTTAAATGATAAAGGTTTTTATTAAACTGAAGCCTTTTTTCTTGCTTTTTTATTCGAGTGGAATATACTTAGATTGTAACTGTTACAAATTGATGTTTATTCTAACTAGGAGGAATGAAAAAGATGGAACTTAGTGATAAAGAGAATGGTAAGAAACCATACGTAGTGGATATCGAAGAAGCAACTGTTCAAAATGATACGTATCGCACAACTATTTGGACAGGTGATAAATTACAAGCAACAGTGATGGCGATTCAACCCAATGATGATATTGGATTAGAAGTTCATCACGGAATTGATCAATTTATTCGTATTGAAAAAGGACAAGGTTTATGTAAAATGGGTCCAACAGAAGATAATCTAAACTTTGAACAAGCAGTCAAAGACGATGATGCGGTTTTTGTACCAGCTGATATGTGGCATAATATCTTGAATACGGGAGATAAGCCGCTGAAATTGTACACAATCTATGCAGGACCAGACCATGTTCCAGGTACAGTACATGAAACGCATGACGATGCACGAAATGACCCTAATGAGCAAGAGTAGTTTAATTCTAAAAATAGTTTAATAATTTGAAAAATACCCCAAAAATTAGAGTGAGAAATCTAATTTTCGGGGTATTTTTCGGCTAAATGCTAATGAGATAAAAAGCATGTTGTTTGAAAATGCAGTTATATGCGCTAGAGAAAAAAAGAAAAGCTTATTTAGTGAAGTGGATTTTGAATTTTTAATTTTCGAAATACTATTGAAGCGTTACTTCTCAGTTGATTTTTGTACACCTTATAAGCGTACAAAAAGAACCCCTATCTGCTATGGTTGAAGCATAAACTAAAAACCATAGAAAAGGGGTTCTAAGATTGCTTGATTCAATTTCAAGAATTGAATTAAGCATGAATAGAGATATTCACTTAATTTTCAGGTGAAAAGATTTAAAAAATCTAGTTTTTAACTCTTTTCAAAAGTATGAATAATTCAGGGAAAGGATATTGTTTAATATAAAGTCATGTATTTTTCTTGTTCCCATTTAGATACTTGTTCGCAATATTCTGCCCATTCTACTTTTTTAGAAGTGATGAAACTATTATAGATATGTGAACCAAGAGCATCTTTAATAACTTCATCTTTACTTAAATATTTTAAGGCATCGTGTAGAGTTGTTGGCAGATCAATAATGCCTTTTTCATGACGCTCGTCAGTTGTCATACGATAAATATTGCGATCAATTGGTGCTGCAGGGACCATTTCGTTTTTAATTCCATCTAATCCTGATTTTAATAAAACTGCTAATGCAAGATAAGGGTTAGCACTAGGGTCAACACTACGCAATTCAAAGCGAGTAGACATACCACGAGAGCTTGGTACACGAATCAAAGGTGAACGGTTACGTGAACTCCAAGCTACATAAACCGGAGCTTCATAACCAGGAATCAATCTTTTATAAGAGTTGACAGTTGGATTACAAACTGCCGTATAAGCTAAAGCATGATGAATTGTCCCAGCTAAAAATTGGTAGGCAACTTTACTTAATCCTAAATCATCAGATTCGTCACAAAAGGCATTGCCGTTTTCGTTGAATAAAGACATATTAAAGTGCATTCCTGATCCATTCACACCATCTAAAGGTTTAGGCATAAAGGTAGCATGAAGACCATGTTCACGGGCAACCGTCTTAACAATTAATTTAAAGGTTTGAATATTATCACAGGCTTCAAGAGCAGAAGCATACTTCCAATCAATTTCGTGTTGTCCTGGGGCTACCTCATGATGACTAGCTTCAATTTCAAATCCTAAATCTTCCAGGTACAACACTATGTCGCGTCGACAATTTTCTCCTAAGTCTGTTGGAGCAAAATCAAAGTAACTAGCATTATCGTTTAATTCAAGTGTTGGTTTGCCATTTTCATCTAGTTTAAATAAGAAAAACTCAGGTTCTGGTCCTAAATTAAACTCAGTAAATCCAAATTCTTCCATTTCTTTTAAGGTCCGTTTTAAATTAGTACGAGGGTCGCCAGCAAACGGCGTAGCATCGGGGTTGTAAATATCACAAATCAAGCGAGCAACCTTACTATTTTCGTTTTTACTTCCAATTTCCCAGGGAAAGACTAACCAAGTACCTAAATCGGGATATAAGAGCATATCACTCTCTTCGATTCGGACAAAACCATCAATTGATGATCCATCAAACATTATTTCATTATCTAGTGCTTTATTTAATTGACTAATAGGGACTTCAACATTTTTAACTGTTCCGTCTATATCAGTAAACATTAAGCGTAAAAAACGAACCTTATTTTCTTTGGCACTGGTGATTATTTCTTCTTTAGTAAAATTTTTCATAATTACAAAATCCTCCCTTTCATAGTGGAGCTTTACTTTTGTACTCTGTTCATTTATTAATGTATCAAGTCTTAATAATATTGTCAAAATTTTCATAACATGCAGATGTTAGATTTTAGACTATGACTAAGTGAGTTAAAACAAAAATAATCTTAACTAACACAACAAACCTGCTAATAGTTAAAATTTTTTTAGAATGTTATGCAAACTAATTAGTTATTTTTTTGTATACCAGACCTGTTCGAAGAATCTATGTTTTGAATGTGTAAAATACAATAAAGACTAACATCGCTTTTATTTTAAAATCAAAAGAACAAAAATAGAATGCAAAAAATTCTCTGTCCTGTAGCCAATGAGAGGAGCCTCTAGTAAGATTTTTTAGATGCTTTAACTAAATTAGATTAGGGTTCTTTTTTTACACTTTTTAACTTCAAAGAAATAAGTGAGATCGATAGTTATAAAATAACTCCATTAAAAAGATATGAATTAATGGAGATTTAGTAGTAGAAATAATTCGGAAGATTTCATCATTGAACGAAGAGGGGTGGAAAGATACAGTAATACTGAAAGCAATGAAAAAAATTATTGGCTGTTTTTAAAAAGGATGATTTCTTTCTATATAATCGTCATAGACTAGAGCATAGATATGCAAGGGTGATGAGTCAGTTTTCAGTTAACTAAAAACTGATAGAAATGAATTTTTGGAAATAGATTAGATAGAAATGACAGGTGATAATTAAATGAGCAAACTAAAAAAGCTCCTATTTCCATTATTTTTAAAAATAGGAAGTAGGAGTTTTTTACTTATCATTTTAGATAAAGTAAGTACTGAAAATGACTGTTAAAACAGTAGTACTTAATTAGTTTTACAGGTATTAAATAAACGACTTGACATATTACGTTTACGGATGTAAACTATAGATATTGAAGAAGACTACAGTTGTAATCTTAGAGGAGAGAAAAATGAAATGGAAACAACTATTCCAATTAAAATAACAGATGCAGAATGGGAAATTATGCGTGTCGCTTGGGCAAATGAATCGATTACCAGTAGAGAAATCATTACTGTTCTTGAAAATAAAAAGCAATGGAAAGCAGCAACGATCAAAACATTGATCGGTCGTTTGGTTGACAAAGGAGCGTTGCAGACTATAAAAAATAGAAATAAATTTATTTATTCAGCAGCGGTTACTGAAGAGGAAAGCGTGGATACCTATACGGATGATATTCTATCGCGAGTCTGTAATAAGCAATCGGGTCATGTTATCAGGAATATGATAGCCGATGCTACTCTAAGCAAGTCAGATATTATTAGTCTTAAGCGATTATTGGAACAAAAAGAAAATACAGCATTGGATGTGGTTCCTTGTAAATGTGTAACAGGGCAATGCGAATGCAACCTGCATCATCACTAAGGAGGGGGAGATAGATAAAATGGAAAATAAAATTTTTAATATAGAAGGAATGACGTGTGCCTCTTGTGCACAAACCGTTGAAAAGACGGTGCACAAGTTACCAGGTGTAGAAGCAGTAAATGTTAATCTAGCGACGGAAAAAATGACTGTACAGTTTGATGAGTTGAATTTGACAGAAAAAGATATTCAAAAGGCTGTAGCAGATGCTGGTTACACAGCAGTAACCACTACAATCAAAAAAGTATTCACTATAGAGGGAATGACGTGTGCTTCCTGCGCTCAGACTATTGAAAAGGCAATACAAAAGCTTCCAAGTGCAAACCAGTCAACTGTCAATCTAGCGACTGAAAAGATGACAGTGCTATATGATCCAGCTATACTAAATGTATCAGATATAACGAAGGCCGTTGCTGACGCTGGGTACGAAGCTCACGAAGAGGTAGACTCTGCTGAATCAGTTGATTTAGACCGCGCAAAGAAACAACAGCATATTAAAGAAATGTGGCACAGATTTTTAATGTCGTCTATTTTCACTGTACCATTATTGTATATTGCCATGGGGCATATGTTGGGTCTGTCGCTACCAGCAATCATTGATCCAATGCTACATCCGGTAGCTTTTTCGCTAATTCAATTAATAGTAACACTCCCAGTTATGTATTATGGCCGCAGCTTCTTTACGGTTGGATTCAAGACATTAGTTAAAGGACATCCAAATATGGATTCTCTTGTTGCACTTGGCACCAGTGCCGCATTTGTTTATAGCCTTTTTGGAACCTATATGATTTATTTGGGAGATACTAGCTTTACAACAGCTCTTTATTATGAATCTGCAGCGGTCATTTTAACACTGATTACATTAGGGAAATATTTCGAAGCCGTTTCAAAAGGTAAAACGTCAGAAGCTATAAAAAAACTAATGGGCCTAGCACCAAAAACAGCTCGCGTGTTGCGCAGCAACCAAGAAATAGAGATAGCGATTGATGAAGTACAAGTCGGTGATATCGTTGTTGTTCGACCTGGTGAAAAAGTACCGGTTGATGGAATGGTAATGGAAGGGAACACCTCAATTGATGAATCGATGTTGACAGGCGAAAGTATGCCAGTAGAGAAGAAACCAAGCGACAAAGTTATTGGCGCAAGCATTAACAAGAATGGAAGCTTCCAATACAAAGTAACAAGCGTTGGGAAAGATACCGCTTTGTCTCAAATTATTAAATTGGTGGAAGATGCTCAAGGTTCAAAAGCTCCAATTGCAAAATTAGCTGATAAAATTTCGGGTGTTTTTGTTCCAATTGTTATCGTTCTTGCTATTTTAGCTGGTTTAGCCTGGTTCTTCTTAGGGCAAGAGTCATGGATTTTTGCTTTAACCATTACGATTTCTGTCCTTGTGATTGCTTGTCCTTGTGCGTTGGGCTTGGCTACACCAACGGCTATTATGGTGGGAACGGGAAAAGGGGCTGAAAATGGAGTGTTAATTAAGAGTGGTGGGGCTTTAGAAACCACTCATAAAATTGAAACCATCATTTTTGATAAGACAGGAACCATTACAGAAGGTAAGCCTAAAGTAACCGATATCTTGACTAAAAATGGTCTTTCTGAAACGAAGCTCTTAATTTTAGCTGCTTCTGCCGAAAAAGGTTCGGAGCATCCATTGGGTGAGGCCATTGTTAACGGGGCCAAAGAAAGAAACCTAGAATTAAGTAAAACAGAATCATTTAATGCCATTCCAGGACTTGGTATTGAAGTAAATATTGATGGCCAACATTTATTGCTTGGAAACAAGAAATTAATGAATGAAAGACAGGTTTCGTTGGGAGACTTAGCGATATCTTCAGATGAATTGGCTAGTCAAGGCAAAACGCCAATGTATATTGCAAAAGATGGAGAGATTGCTGGTCTTATCGCTGTTGCGGATACCGTTAAAGAAAACAGTTTGAAAGCTATTGAAAAACTACACCGAATGGGTATTGAAGTCGCTATGATTACAGGAGACAATAAGCGGACAGCTGAAGCGATTGCTAAACAAGTTGGTATTGATCGCGTACTGAGTGAAGTATTACCAGAAGATAAAGCAAATGAAGTGAAAAAACTTCAAGCTGAAGGTAAAAAAGTGGCCATGGTCGGGGATGGTATCAATGATGCGCCAGCACTTGCACAAGCGGATATTGGTATTGCTATTGGTTCCGGCACAGATGTCGCGATGGAATCAGCTGATATTGTTCTAATGAGAAGTGATTTGATGGATGTTCCAACAGCTGTGGAATTAAGTAAGGAAACAATTAAAAATATCAGAGAAAACCTATTTTGGGCATTTGCTTACAATATTTTAGGTATTCCAGTAGCAATGGGCCTATTATATGTATTTGGTGGTCCTTTATTAAGCCCAATTATTGCAGCTGCAGCAATGAGTTTTAGTTCAGTATCTGTATTACTAAATGCATTGCGATTGAAAAGATTCAAACCTTCTATTGCTAAATAGAAGGTTCGATGGATAAGGTATTTTTGATACTCAAATAAACTCGCGACCCTTCAGCTAATTTCGTCTTTCATCCGGCCATATCGAGTGGGATGAAAGATGAAGTTAAATGATTGTTATTATTGTTTTACGGAATTTATTAAAAAATTGTAGTTAATGTACTAGAAGTAACAATATCTACTGTGGATTTAAATAGTTTTCTGTTTTCCTGTAGAAAAATTTTAAAAATAAAAAGAAAAGAGGCATATATATGAAAAAAGAACTAGTGATAGAAGGTATGAAATGTGACGGTTGTGCTAACACAGTACGAGAAAAATTTGAAGCAATTGAAGGGGTGCAATCAGTATCCATCGATCTGGCAAATAAAAAAGCGATAATTGAAAGCCAGTCAGCTATCCGGAAAGAGATTTTTGTTTCTGCTTTGTCAGAGACTAAATACGATGTGTTAACTTAATTCATTTTTGAATTAAAGGTATAGAAAATGCTTTAATTCTTCTGAAATTCAAATTAACGGTTTCGATTTTACCGAGGCGCCTTCAGAGAAAAAGTGAATACTATTCCCTAGAAGTAATCCAAAGGAGGAAAAATATATGAGCAGCAATAAGAACAATCATTCGTCTCATAACCATAAAAACCATGAACATACGGATCATAGTAATAAAGATAAGCACAACCCTCACGACCATGAGGGTCATGACAAACACGAACATCATGGGAATTTCAAGGAAATCCTTTTTAAGTCATTGCCACTCGGCATTATCGTTATGCTAATGACTCCAATTCCGGGAGTAATCGAGCGAGGTTTAATTACTTTTCCGTATTCAGATATTGTCGTTGCTCTGGTAGCAACAGTACTCATGATTTATGGCGGTCGACCATTTTTAACAGGTGCTGTTTCGGAATTTAAAAAAAGAGTTCCTGGTATGATGGCGCTTGTCTCGCTTGGTATAGGCGTGGCATATTTATATAGTATCTATGCGGTTATTTTAAGATATACAACAGGCGAATTCGTTATGGACTTCTTCTTTGAATTCGCAACGTTACTTTTAATCATGCTGCTTGGTCATTGGATTGAAATGAAAGCAGTAGGTGAAGCAGGAGATGCACAAAAGGCGCTGGCTGAGTTAGTACCGAAAGATGCGCATGTAGTGCGGGAAGATGATTCAATCGATATACTTCCTGTTTCTGATTTAAAAGTAGGGGACATCGTTCGTGTGCAGGCTGGAGAAAATATTCCGGCAGATGGAATTATAATAAAAGGCGAATCTCGAGTTAATGAAGCCTTACTAACTGGAGAATCCAAACCTATTAAAAAAGGTGTTGGAGATGAAGCTATTGGAGGATCTACGAATGGTGAAAGTGCACTGTATGTAGAAATAAAAGAAACAGGAGATCAGTCATTCATCTCCCAAGTCCAGACACTAATCAGCCAAGCGCAAAGTCAACCTTCTAGAGCAGAGAATATTGCCCAAAGAGTAGCCGGCTGGTTGTTTTATGTCGCTGTTATTGTCGCTGCAATTGCATTCTTTTATTGGATAAACGCAGTAGATGCTCGGACCGCTATTCTTTTCGCCGTAACAACTATGGTGATTGCGTGTCCGCATGCATTAGGGTTAGCAGTTCCGTTAACCGTCGCTCGCAGTACAACCATAGGTGCCAGTCGGGGATTATTAGTGAAAGACCGTGATGCGTTGGAAACAGCAAGAAATGCAGAAGTCATGATTTTAGATAAGACAGGTACGCTGACCACTGGAGAATTTAAAGTATTGAACGTTACAAGTTTAAATGAAAAATATACAGAAGCTGAAGTTGCAGCTCTAATGGCTGGTATCGAAGGTGGCTCAAGCCACCCTATTGCACAATCTATTATTAGATATGCTAAACAACAAAATGCTCAGCCCGTTCTGTTTGATTCAATTGACGTGGTATCCGGTGCTGGTGTAGAAGGTTATGCAAATAATATTAAATACCAGTTAATCAGCCAGAAAGTATTTGGAAAAGATATAGCGGTTGATGCTTCTAAAGGTGCAACACTAAGTGTTTTAGTCGAAGATGGTAAAGCCATAGGAACGGTAGCCTTAGGAGATGAACTAAAAGAAAAAAGTAAGGAATTGATGCAAGTGCTGAAGGATAATAATATTCAACCTATAATGGCTACCGGAGATAATGAAAAGGCCGCTAAAGAAGTAGCTGAGATATTAGGCGTTGAATATAGAGCCAATCAATCTCCACAAGATAAATATGATTTGGTAGAATCACTGAAAAACCAAGGGAAAATAGTGATCATGGTAGGTGACGGCGTTAATGATGCTCCCTCTCTTGCCCTGGCAGACGTCGGTGTAGCGATCGGAGCAGGAACCCAAGTCGCAATAGATTCCGCAGATGTCATTTTAACGCAATCTGATCCCGGAGATATTGAAGCCTTTATTGAATTGGCGAATAAAACAACAAGAAAAATGAAACAAAACCTTATCTGGGGTGCAGGTTATAATATCCTCGCTATCCCAATAGCTGCAGGTTTATTGGCTCCAATTGGCATTACAATAACACCTGCAGTCGCAGCGATACTGATGTCAACGTCAACTGTTATAGTCGCAATTAATGCAATGACGTTGAGATTGAAAAATTAGTAGATTTTAAAGTAAAGTCATAAGAAAAAATTTGCAAGCAATGTGTTCTTGAACAATTTAATTCATTCTGAATATAGGGACACATTGCTTGTTGATGAGTTAAAAATTCTTTATAGTCTACACCAATTTTTATAATTATTTTTTTGAAAAGAACACCGATTCAATTTATTTATTTTAGATACAAATGATCATGTTAACGTACTTTATTTTTTAAATTGATACAGAAGGAGGATGTTATATTTATGACAGTAAAAGTAGCAATTAATGGGTTTGGTCGAGTTGGTCGATTAGCTTACCGTCGAATCAAAGAATTAAATAGTACGGAATTAGAGGTGGTGGCAGTTAATGATTTAGTTGATAATGAAGACTTGGCTTATTTACTAAAATATGATACTGCTCATGGTAGGCTTCCCTATACCGTAGAAGTTAAAGAGAACATACTTTTTGTTGATGACGAAGAGGTTAAAGTATATAAAGAAGCAGATGCTAGCAAACTACCATGGGGCGAGCTAGGTATTGATATTGTACTTGAGTGTACCGGTTTCTATGCGTCTTCAGAAAAATCTAACGTTCATTTAGAGGCAGGAGCTAAAAAAGTGATGATATCTGCTCCCACTAAAGATGATGTCACAAAAATTGGCGTATATGGAGTTAATGAGAAAACCTTGACTAAGGATGACCGTATCGTTTCTGCCGCTTCCTGTACAACGAATGCGCTAGCATTGATGACAAAAGTATTAGTCGATGAATTTGGCATTCAAAGAGGACTAATGACAGGTTCGCGTGCATACACAGCCACACAATCTCTCCAAGATGCTCCTGGTGGCCGCAAGAAACGTGCAGGCGCACAAAATGTTATTCCAACAACAACAGGTGCTGCTAAAGCATTAGGGAAGGTTATACCAGAAGTGGATGGAATAATAACAGGGACTTCAACTCGCGTTCCGGTTATTACAGCAGGTTTTGTCGAACTTTATTCAGTACTCGATCAGAATGTAACGATTGATAAGATAAATAAAGCTATGAAAGCTGCTTCGAATGAGGCATATGGTTATACTCAAGATGAAGTGGTGTCCTCTGATATAGTTGGCGACACTCACGGCTCTACCTTTGATTCAACCTTGACTGAAGTAATGGATGCAAACGGTGGTCAGTTGGTGAAAACAGTTGCTTGGTATGATAATGAGTACGGGTTTGTTTCTAATATGATTCGACTACTGGAATATTTTGCAAAACTAGGTTAATTCAACAAATGAGATCCTAAATTTCACGTTAGGAGTATAGAAATGAGAACATGGATAACTATTGAAGGAATAGAGTGTACGGTCTGTTCAAAAGAAGTTGAGGCAGAACTCTTAGCTGCCCATACAGTAGAAGATGTATTTAATGGTTTACACAAAAATATACTCTTCATCCATATGAAAGAAGGCATTGCTAAGGAAGCATTTTTAAATTCGATGAGCAGGATACCCAAAATACTAAACCAAGTCATAACGCAGTATGAGTGTACCTATCAGTGTTGCGCAAATATAAAGATTGATCTCTCATTGGACTAAAAAGCTTTCTCAGTTTAGAAATTAACTAAAAAATTAAAACGAAAAGAGGGGGAAATTATGAGAAAAGAATTAGTGGTAGAAGGTATGAAGTGTGAAGGTTGCGCTAATACGGTTCAAGAAAGATTTGAAGCAATAGAAGGTGTAGAATCAGTAGAAATAAACTTAGAAAGTAAAAAAGTTAGTGTAGAAAGCAAAATAGAAATTGATAAAGAAACATTCAAATCTGCTTTGTCAGAAACAAAATATTCTGTAGTCGGATAAGAAAAAAATTGACGCTACTATTTTCTGAAAAAAATACTTTTATCTTTTTAAATCTAACGTAATTTGAACAAGAAAGGGATATGTGAGATTTTCCATAGACTTAGTTGTTGTGACTTTAGTGCTAGTGGACATTCTTTCATATCTCTATTTTTTGTATAAAAATAGGTGTGAGTGATTTTATATCACCAACACCTAGAGTATCTAATTTTTTCGAAATACGTTGAGTACCTTAAAATAGTACATAAGGATCAAGACAGTGGTATGAGGGTAAGGTAGCCGTACTTAGTTATGAAAGTTTACCTACAGTAAAGTTTGTAATAGTAAAGAAAAAATATTAAGGTAAACAACCTTTTGTATTCTTATTTTTGTTGTAATCCAGCTCTCTTTGAAATCAAATACCCGATTATAAAGAATACCTCGAATAATCCAAATGCTAATATAAAACTATGCATAAAAAAAACTTCGGGTAAGGCTAGTATAATTGGATCGGTGCTAGCATTGAACAACCAAGCATCATTGTTAAAAGATACTTTGTGGAACAAGACAAATAGTGTATCAAAATTAACAAATAAAGTGATAATCAGTAGCGGTGTTATCAATGATCCCCATCGAAAGAAACGACTAATTTTCCAAATGATGCTTCTTTTTTTCAGGTAGCTTAGAAATAAAAATGATCCTATCCCAGAGAACAATAAAATAATATAATCAAGTAGAAATAACTTTTTCACTTCGGAAAAATGAAAAAGGCCTTTTTTGGAACTTGGAAAGTTAGGCATTTCAAGTTCTGTTATCCAAGGAATAGTTAAGTAATTTAATAGGATACTGTAATTCTTTAATAGGATCTCTTTTGTCATTTCAATTCTATTGGCTATATTCAAATACTCAATATCAAATACGTATAGCGGCATAAAACTTATAGTAATGGCAATTGACACCGAAAGAACGAAAAAGAATAGACAAATGAATCCCAACAAGTATATGGCTTTTGATTTCATGATTGTTATCCCTCGTATCCGCTATCTATTTAGTTTAGATTTTATTGTATGCAGTTCTTCTCTTAATTCTTTGTTCTCTGTTTTTAATAGTTCTAAATCCTCTGAAGAGTTCTCATCATGAACCTGTTTTTTTCCGTGACCTCCGTGCATACCAGGCATCATAAACATCATTAATCCGTGTCCAACAAACATAATGATAAAAAATAAAATAAGTTCCATTAAAATCATCCTCTCTTTTCTCTGTACCTAAGTTAATTTAGTGTTAAAGTAGTCTACTAATTCATTATCTGATGTAACTGGATAATGAAATACCGTTGGATAGTTTTCGTGTCCCATACCCATTAAAACAATGAAATCTCCAGCTTGTGCATCTTTTAATGCTTTTTCAAACGCCATTGTCCGATCCATATCAATAACAATTGGCTCATTAGAAAATAAAGAGTCAACAATATCTGTTGTTTCTTTTTTTAGTTGATTCATAAGAACCCCATGCAATTCGTCTGTGGTGAGATAAACCTTTTTACTTCACAAGAGTGCCTTTTCTAAAATGAATGGACGTTTTGTTTTATCCCGTTTTCCTGTGAAGCCGAATATGCTAGATATATTGCCATTCGTTGTTAGTCTAGCAAGCGTTCGTAAACAGCTGTCTACTGACTCAGAAGTATGTGCATAATCGATAACGACTCCAATATTGTTAGGTAGTATATAGTGTTCAAATCTATCATGGACACCTTTAGAGTCTTTTAAATAGGTATTAACAGAATTAATCGGTACGCCCAATTGTTGAACAGTTGCAATAGCCATTAAAAGATTTTTAACGTTGTGGTTTCCTGGTAATGGAGAAATGATGTTAATGAATGTGTCATTTTCTTTTATCATAAAACCTTGTCCAGAGGAACTATCCGAGTAAACTCTAAAGGTACTTTTTATGTTACAACCAATTCTAATACTTTTTTTATTCTCTTGGGCTAAATTTTTTAATGATTTCCCCCCAAGAGGTGTCTCCTTGAACAATACTTATTCTTTCAGATCTCGATTTGGTAAATAGAAGAGACTTAGCTTGGAAATAATTGTCCATAGTTCCATGGTAATCGAGATGATCTTTTTGTAAATTAGTAAATAATGTAAAATCAAATGGAATATTATGCATCCTTTTTCGGACTAATCCATGGGATGAAACCTCCATTAAACTGACTAAATAAATTATAAAGTTTGCTCACACTGGGCGTTGTATTGAAAGAAGCTGGAAATATACCATTAATTTCATATCCTATCGTTCCGATTATGCCAACTTTATACCCGTGTGTTTCTAAAAAATGTTTTATAAAATAAGTAATAGTTGTTTTTCCGTTTGTACCGGTAACGCCTATTATTTTTTGTTCTTAAATGGGTCTTGACAGAATGCATATAACAACTCTCCCAAAGCTTCTCTGCTATTATCTACTTGAATATAGGGAACGGATAGATTCTTTAGGTCATGTTCTCCAACAATTAAGCTGGCTCCTTTATTGATACTATTCTGTATAAATTCGTGTCCATCTTGATCATTTCCTGAAATGACAACAAAAACACTACCTGGGAGAACGTAGTTAGAATTTTCGATAATTCCTGTAATTTCAATATTTAATTTATACGTATGCAAGCTGATATTCAGGTATTGGATAAGATCTATTAACTTCATTTCAACATCCTCTCATGATTTGGCTGGTTTCTTCAATCTTTTAACTTGAAACTGTTATTTTGTTCTATGTTACAGTTAATATTTATGAGGAGTACCTGGGATACAAATTTGTAAGTGGAGAATACTTTTCGCACCAAAGATGTGGCGGTTTGCTATGATAAAATAGACCTACCAAGCGGGTAAAAACTCCTATAATGTAATTGACTTGGTTTTTTGAATGTTAAGCTATTTTTTCTTAACAATTACAAGATAACAGATTATTATGTAGAAATTATGTAGAGATAATATTTAGACTAACTACATAAAATCCACACAATTGAGATGTATAGTAATAAAGGAGCAAGTCAGTTAGTAACATTTTTACCAAGATAAACTATTCTATGACCATAATAAGGAGGACCACATGCAAAAAAAATATTAACTGGTGTGTTTGTTGCTGCTTTAATGGTAAATTCAATTTATCTACATACTACAGTAAAAGAAGAAACGACAGAAGAATTAGAACAGAAAAAACAAGATTTCGAATCGCAGTCAACTAGTATAAACGGTAGTATTCAAGAAAAGGAAGATAACCTAAACCGTTTAAAGGAGAAAAAGAAACACTTACGAGTGAAATAAAACAATTACAGGTAGAAATTGATGAATTTGTTCTACAATTACAAAAAGAAGAAGGGAAATTTGAGAATTCAAAAATTAAGATTGAAAAAATACAAAAAGAAATTAATTAGTTGAAAGAATTAATTTTACAACGTGAAAAAAAGTTGAAAACTCAAGCCCGCGCAATACAGACAGATGGTAACGTCGCCGATCTAGTAGATGTTGTATTTTCTTCTGAAATCCAACTGATTTGATTGGTCGTATGGACATTGTCAAACAATTGATAACGGCTAATAAAGAAATTGTTAGTGTTCAAGAAAATAATGAAAAGCTTCTGGAAAAAAATGAAAAAATAGCAGAAGAAGAGAAATTGATAATTCTAAAACTAAAAGGTACTATTGAAATAAATAAAAGTAATCTTGTAGCTCAAAAATCAGAACTAGATGATAAAATCATCAAAGTCGCTGCTGCTTACAACATGACAGCGAGTGAAAAAGAGTCATTTGTGAAAGAGCAACAAGCAATAGCTACTCAAACTAGTATATTATCAGATGAATTAGAAGGAAAACGTCAGAAAATTATTGAAGAAGAAGAGGAAAGCGTGGTCGCGAGTAAGCAAGAAGTTCTCGTTGCTCCTAAAAGTCCTTCACCTACTGGAAAGCCAGTTGGAGTGAATAATTCTGGATTTATGCGACCAAGCAATGATTATACGACCTCACCATTTGGTTATCGGATTCACCCAATCACTGGAGAACGTAAGTTGCATGGAGGAATTGACTTTGCTGGAAGTGGGACTGTGTTGGTAGCTGGCTATCATAGTTCATGGGGATACTACGTAAAAATAGACCATGAGAATGGGTTGCAAACTCTTTTATGCCCATATGAAGGCTGGTAGTTTGTTAGTTTCTCCCGGGCAAATAGTATCAAAAGGTCAGCAGATAGGAACAATGGGGACAACAGGTGACTCCACAGGTGCTCACTTACATTTTGAAATTTATAAAAATAACACGCAAGTAGATCCTGCGCCTTACTTAGGCATATAGGAATAGGATTCGAGTATTTCTCAACTATTATATAGGTGAACAATTGTAAGTGAATTTACCTAGATAGTTGATCAATAGAAAATAGCGATTAGAAGGAGATTAAAAGATGAATATACTACTTGGTGAAATTAATCCTATAGCTATCTCAGTTGGACCGATTCAAATCTACTGGTATGGTATTATTATTGCCATAGCGATGCTTGTGGCCATCTCTTTGGCTATAGGAGAAGGAAAAAAGAGAGGGCTCTCAGAGGATGCGATTATTGATATATCTTTATGGGCTATTCCAATTGGTTTTGTAGGTGCTCGTTTTTATTATGTTTTATTCGAATTAGATTATTATCTGCAAAATCCAAACGAAATCTTAGCTATCTGGAATGGCGGAATTGCAATTTATGGTGGTTTAATTGCAGGTGGACTTACTATGTACATCTATACAAAGAAAAATGGGATTTCTTTAGCTCTTCTATTAGATGTTTTAGCACCTAATGTACTATTGGCTCAATCTATTGGCCGTTGGGGAAACTTTATGAACCAAGAGGCACACGGGGGGCCTGTAAGCCGTCAATTTTTAGAAAATCTCTATTTACCTGAAATCATCATCAAACAAATGGAGATCAATGGTATTTACTACCATCCTACATTCTTGTATGAGTCTTTATGGAGCTTATTGGGCTTTTTCCTGCTCATCGTTCTACGAAATCGAAAAAAATTGTTGCGCCAAGGAGAAGTAGCTTTAAGTTACATACTCTGGTATTCAATGGGAAGATTTTTTATTGAAGGAATGAGAACCGATAGCTTATGGATTGGAGAATTTATCCGAGTGTCGCAGATACTATCACTTGTTTTATTTGTTGGAGCTATCGTTACATGGTATGTTCGCAGACAAGATTATCCTCCAAAACCTTATTATCTAGAAGGAGAAGCTAATTAATGGTTAGTAAAAATATTGAATCAGATGAAATAATTTAAAAGGAAAGGGGGATAGTCAAGTATGAGTGGTAATTTTTTAATAGATGAGGAATAGAAACTATGATGTTTATAGGGATTTTTCAGATAGTATTTCTGATTTGAAAATTCTTCATAAAGAATATACAAAAGGAAACATTTCTTAGAAAGAATATTCAGAAAGAAAAAAATCTGTAATAAGGTGACTATAAATGAAGAATATTTAGATAAAGTCCATATAATTGTGTAAAAGGAAAAGGGCACATGAAAGCCTCTTTACGGTACACTGTTTTTAACCACAAAAACATACCAAGGAGGCAATCATATGACCCAAGTACATTTTACATTGGAAACGGAAGAAATACAAAGCTTAATTGAACATTCGGTAAAAGACGACACCGCCAAAAGTATTCTCAAGATGGTTTTTCATCAAGTTATGGAACAAGAACGGACAGATTATCTTCAAGTAGACGACTACGAGCGCTCAGGAAACCGTGTTAGCCAACGGAATGGCTATTATGAAAGAGAGTTAACAACACGTGTTGGAACATTAGATTTAAAGGTCCCACGGACCCGTGACGGAAAATTTTCTCCGGATATATTTGAGCGATATCAACGAAACGAGAAAGCCCTGCTGGCTTCAATGGTAGAGATGTACGTTTCTGGCGTCTCTACGCGCAAGGTCTCTCAAATCGTAGAGGAACTATGCGGAAAGACTGTATCCAAATCATTTGTTTCCAGTCTAACTAAACAGCTTGATCCACTCGTATCTGAATGGCAAAATCGGATTCTCTCGGATACGAAGTATCCATTCTTAATGATTGACGTCCTGTATATCAAGGTGCGAGAAGATCATCGTGTTCTTTCTAAAAGTTGCCATATCGCTTTGGGAATCACTGAAGAAGGCGAGCGTGAGATTATTGGCTTCATGATTCAAAATGGAGAGAGCGTAGAAACATGGACTACATTCTTTGAGTACTTGAAACAACGTGGATTGAGCGGAACACAGCTCGTCATTTCAGACGCTCACCCAGGTCTAGTTACGGCTATTCGTCAATCCTTTGCCGGGCTTTCTTGGCAAAGATGTCAGGTTCATTTCATGAGAAATATCTTAGAAACCATTCCTGAAAAAGAATCTAAGCCCTTTAGAGATTCTTTAAAAGCCGTCTTCAGATTCACCAATATCGATTTAGCTAGAGCAGCGAAAGATCAATTACTACAGGCCTATGAGGGCAAGAAAAAATATCAAAAAGCCTGCGAGAAATTAGATAGAGGTTTTGAAGATGCCTTCCAGTACGCAGTAATGGAGCAGGTCCATTCTCGATTAAAAAGTACCAACTTAATTGAACGACTCAACCAAGAAGTTCGTCGTCGTGAGAAAACCATCCGTATTTTCCCGAATGTTGCTTCGGCTAACCGATTGGTTGGCGCGGTTCTAATGGATAAGCATGAAGAGTGGATTAGTTCATCCCGCAAATATATCCAGTTCTAACACAGCTGCAACCTACAAATGAAACAATCCGTTACAAAAAAGACAGCTAATCTTTACTGTGACATTGTGCTAGAACTTTTACACAGGATTATGGACTTGACTAATATTTATTGGAGTTAATCTGTTAGTATTGAATGATTAGTACTTATAAAAAAAGTATTGCACTTTTATATAAAGTACAATACTTTTTTTCGAGTACTATTTTTTGATAGGAAGGATTACAGTAAATATAGAACCTTTTCCATAATCGCTTTGAGCCGTTATAGTTCCTTTATGGGCCTTAATGATACTTTTTACAATAGATAAACCAATTCCTTGACTGCTTAAAATATTCTTTCTTGAAGGATCAGACATATAAAATCTCTCAAAAATACGACTGATTTCTTGTGGATGAATTCCTTCTCCCGTATCTGCTACAGTCAGTATTGCTTGATTTTTTTTTTTAGAAATCCTCAGTGTTATTTTCCCTTCACTTGGAGTGAATTTAGCAGCATTTGACAAAATATTTGTAATGAGTTGACTTATTTTGTCCTTATCAGCGGTAATAAAAAGTGACTCCCCATCTAACGAATAAGAAATATCTTTCTTAGCAAAAAGAGCTTCAAAATTAGAAGATATATTCTTTGAAAGAAGATATAAATCGAAAGATGTTTTATTCAAAATATCCTGGTGACTTTCAATTTCATTAATTTTATCAATACTTCCTATAAGTCTGGTGATACGGTTAACCTCATCATAACAATTTTGAAGTCGTTCGTCTGTTATTTCCCATATCCCGTCTATCATAGCTTCCAGATTTCCTTTTAATGTTGTTAAAGGTGTTCTGATTTCATGAGCAATATTAGAAGATAATTGGTTTCTTATATCTTGCTGGCTTTCAAGCTGAGCAGAAAGATCATTTACAGATAGAATTAGATCATCTATTTCTTTAATATCCGTTTTTTCAGGAGATAAATTCACATAATCTCCTTTAGAAATTTTTTTTGTAAAATTTTTTACTTCAATTATAGGCCTACTTATTTTTTTTGCAAATAATACAGCAAAACAGGCAGAAAGAACTAAGGTAACCGTAGCTATTATAATAAGGTTATTCTTCATATCGGCAAGAAAGAAAGCGTCATGTTCTGAATAAGTTGTAGGCCCCATATAACTAAAGAGAACGTTTCCGATTTTTTGTCCACTATTAAATAAAGGAAAGTTTGTTTTTACAAAGACGTGATCCATCTCTCCCATCATCTTGTCAATATATGGAATACTATCCTGTATTTTTCGTTTATTTGCCAGCTCATCTGAAGAAGTAGGTCTCCACAGTATTTTTTGTTCATTATCATATACTTTTAATATTATTGAATTGTGTAATGACTGTAAACCTATTTGTTCGAAA
Organism: Carnobacterium funditum DSM 5970; assembly: GCF_000744185.1. Taxonomy (NCBI): domain Bacteria; kingdom Bacillati; phylum Bacillota; class Bacilli; order Lactobacillales; family Carnobacteriaceae; genus Carnobacterium; species Carnobacterium funditum. Next base: position 1,946,790 of record NZ_JQLL01000001.1, read on the forward strand.
TCAATAGTATTTGGCCATTCTCCATTATTTTCATAAAGTTGTTCTAAATCATTGGTATACGCTACCAATTTGGACTCTTGTCTCTCGGCAACATATTTAGCAAAATGGTTATCTAATAAGATTAACGTCATCATACTAAATGCACCAATTATGATGAAAGAAACAGAAACGAATGAGAATATAAACTGCCACTTAATTGTACGATTCATCTTTTTTACCACCAAATCGATAACCCATGCCATAAACGGTTAAAATAAAATAGGGCTGTCTTGTATTATCTTCAATTTTTTGTCGTAGGTTTTTAATATGGGAATCAATAATACGATCAAGAACTTCAAATTCAATTCCTTTTACAGTTTCTAATAATTGTTCTCTAGAAAAAATTTGTTTTGGATAGGATGCTAAAAGTGTCAATAATTCAAATTCAGTAGGAGTCAATATAACCTCCTTCTGAGTTTTTAAAACTTGTTTTTTAGCAGGATAGATTACTAAATTACCTTTGTCAAATGACCACTTAGTCTCTGTTACAATAGTCATAGCTGAACGACGCAAGACGGTTTCTACACGGGCTACTAATTCTTTAGGGCTGAAGGGCTTTACCATATAGTCATCGGCACCCATCTGGAGACCGCGTAAAATGTCATACTCTGTTGACTTCGCAGTCAACATAATGATAGGAGTGTCAGAAATTTCTCGTATGTTTTGGCAAATAACGGCCCCAGATATATCAGGCAGCATGAGATCCAGTACAATTAAATTTGGTTGTACTAATTCAAATTTTTTCATTGCATCTGTACCGTTCGAAGATCGAAATATCTGATAGTTTTTTGTAGCTAGATAAGCTTCTACTATATCTAGTATTTTGGGTTCATCGTCTACGATTAATATTTTCAAAATAATTTCCTCCATTAATTTTTCTATAAGTATTATTTTACAATTTTAATCTAACTCTATTGGCTTCATGCTCTAGAATATATCAACAGTTTATGGATTTTTTTGGGGAGTAGGGTATTGCTTTATATTTAATCTTAAAAAATAGTAATATCATATCGTCTTTCCATGTGAACAATTTTTTTATTCAATCGTAGAAAGTCTGGTTTCTAACGATATCCCGTTTAAAAAACTAGTTTCCGTGAGAATCTTTGGAATTATTTGTATTTTAAGATTACAAATGTAGTCTATTGCGATGACTATAGTTTACGTTCGTAAACGTTGTGTGTCAAGTGATTTTTTTAATAAATAAGAAACAACTTAATTACTAATTTTTAGGTGCTGATTAAAGGGGATGGTTATTATTTGAAGTCCTAATAATTCTTATATCTAAGGGTATATTAATAAACTCTTATTTATTTTATCTAATAGTTATAGTTTGAGAGGGTATTAATAGTTGATAAGAACTAATGTAATAATTTTATCTGGCTAATAATTTTATTTCCTAAGGTTTCTCTTGAATCGATTATCTCTGGGATTTTTTCGATAGATACCCCTAGTATTCTCTTGTTCAGAAGATTTCTGGGTATCTTTTCTTTTGTTTTTCGAGATAATTTTTCAAGTAAATCCATATTTTTTGTGCGCATAATTCCTCGATCTATCCATTGATAAAGGGTAGTGGTGCATGGAATAATAGTTAAATCAACTAATTCTTGTTTCAAAGCAAAGCTACTAACAACGTCAGGTGACCATTATTCTTTTAACATCTTGTCATCAGCTCATTCAATAAAAACATCTGTATCTGTCCACTTCGGTCGTCTCCCGCGCAGTTCATTCGCTGTTTTTCATAGAAAGACTGTCCAGTATCTGCATCATAGACCGAAATATATTGATCGTATTTTTTTCCATTCTGTATTTGGCGGTTCAATTGAGGAATCGCCCCACGCCTAATTTCATTATTAATCGTTTGTGGGACTCGATTTAAAACATTAGCAACCTGACGGTTAGTGTACTTTTCTTTTTTAGAACAGCTATTTGACAGCGTTCTGCATACGAAAGGTGTTTTCCCTTATGTGAATCTATGTTATTATTGGTTTGCGTCATGTGAATTCATCCTTATCTATTGAGAGTTAGTGGTAACTTCAATATAACATGAATTTCACTTGGCGCTTTTTTTAGTTAGCAGTGGCTAACTTCATTCTACAATCCAGCATAGTAGAATTGAAATTCAAAACATTTTCATGTAATGTAGCCAGTGAGAGAACCCTTTTTATGCTTTAGTTTAGGCGCTTTAACCATAACAAATTAGGGTTCTTTTATGGGCGTAAAAAAAATAAGCAAAAGGTTATACAATTAAATAAAATAATGTAAAGAGAACTATTTATATTAGTGCAATCATATAATTTGAATTAAGATGCATGCTTCTCTATTGTATTCTTACTTATTTCTTGGAATAAACTATATTTAATTAATTTTACATAGTTTTTATAGTGTATTTGTGTGGAAGTTATGGGGATTATCTTATTTAATGAAAAAGATGATAAAATGACATATACGAGGTGATTTTTTGACAAAAGTTCTTATTGTTGATGATGAAAAAGTAATACGTGAAGTATTAGAAGCGTATTTTGTAAAAGAAGGATGGAAAGTTCTCTTCGCTTCGAATGGAGTAGAAGGACTTAAAAAAGTGGGAGATCAAAGCCCTGACCTTATTATATTAGATTTAATGCTGCCTGATATATCTGGTGAAGAAGTATGTAGATTAGTAAGAATGGACAGCAATATACCTATATTAATGCTTACTGCTAAATCTGCAGAGGATGATTTAATTAATGGGCTTGTGATTGGTGCGGATGACTATGTAACGAAACCGTTTAGTCCAAGAGAGGTAGTTGTGAGAGTAAAAGCTTTGATAAGAAGAACTCAACAAAGAGTAAACGAGAACAAACTTAGTTTTAATAATGACAAACTAATCATTGATTTTGTTAAAAAAGAAGTGAAACTGAACCATGCAATTCTTACTTTAACTCCAAATGAATATAAGCTTTTAACTGCAATAGTTAGTTATCCTGGGAAAGTATACAGTAGAGCAGATTTACTAGACAAATTACAAGAAAATGGCAGTTATTTTGAAGGGTATGAAAGAAACATTGATACACATATAAAAAATTTGCGTAAAAAAATAGAAACAGATACGCGTCACCCTAATTTCATCATTACTGTGTTTGGAATGGGGTATAAGTTTGGAGGGATTAAGGATGAATCTGACACTTAGGTTAAGGGTTTTGTTATATCTTTTGTTGGTCTCTTTAAGCGGTATTTTAATTGCCAGCTTTACTATTTTTTCTGGTGTTGAAAATCAATTCACGGATTATATCACGACAAATAGAGCGGAAAATATCGAAACCGTTAAAAAGGGAATAATTCAACATTATGAGGATACTGGCGAGTTAACTAACGAACCATTGGAAAATATGATGCATCAGCATGCAATGACAGAAGATTTATACTATAAACTTTATAATAATACTGGCAATTTGTTGGTTGATTCAACATCAGTGGGATCTATGATGGAGATGATGAATGGCGATCAATCTCCATCAAATTCTAACGAATATCAATCAGATTCTTACCAATTAAAAACAGAAAATCAAGTAATTGGGGACTTGACTGTCTATTATTCAGGACAATTAATAGGTGATGAATTTGTCTTTTTGAAATCAATTAAACGAAATATCATACTGGCAGTATTATTTACTGTTATTTTATCGATATTAACTAGTTTGTTATTTTCAAAACGCTTAACGTCAGGAGTTAATAAACTAATAACTGGGGTTACTGAGTTACGTAACCATCAATGGAAAACCCAAATTCCGCTTAAAAACTTGACTGGAGAGATGAAACCATTAGGTGAGTCGTTTAATCAGCTTGCAGATTCCTTAGTAAAAGAAGAAATACTAAGAAAACAGTTCACAGCCGATTTTGCACATGAGCTTAGAACGCCACTTGCAACGTTAAGGAGTCATATTGAGGCTTTTCAAGATGGTATATGGAAGCCTGATGAAATGAGATTAGAACAATTTCATGCAGAACTAATGCGCTTAGTTAGGCTAGTGAATGACTTAGAAAAATTAATTGCAGCCGAAAATCCTCAAATTAAATTAAATAAAACAAAACTAGAAACAGGGAAAATATTGTGTTTTATAGAGGAGCAGTTTACCCCATTATTTATTGAAAAAGGTGTAGAGTTAGAGGTGCAATGTAAAGAAGAATCACAATGGTTTTTAGGAGATCGTGATAAAATCATTCAAATTTTAATAAACATTGTTAACAATGCTTTACAATATACACCCCCAGGAAAGAAAGTTTCTATTTATGGAGAAGAAAAAGATAATCAAATTATTTTCGTCGTAAAAGACGAAGGGGAAGGGATAAGCGAAGATGATCTTCCTTTATTATTTCAAAGATTTTATAGAGGGGATAAATCACGTGATAGAAAAACGGGTGGGGTTGGAATTGGATTATCTATTGTAAAGGCATTTGTAGAAGCACATCGAGGAGAAATAAAAATACGTAGTCAATTAAATGTTGGTACAACGATAGAATTAAAATTTCCCAAAAAATAAAGATAAGGACATTCCCTTGTTTGATAGAAATCTATTTATTTGCGTATAAGTAGATTACGAAATAGTTAATTATGAAACTAGTATAGAAGTAAGATAAAAGATGAAGCTACTAAATTAAAGTTCTTTTCCTATGATTAGTCAGGCTAAACAAGGATTAAACTAATAAATATGGGGAAAGCTAATGAAACTTTCTTTTTCAGAGATTCGTTCTATACTACCAATAGATTAATGGTTCTAGATACCGTGTACACGTAGGCTCACATCGTATGGTGCCTCATCATGGAATGTGTGTATTTTAGGAGCTTATCCATATAGACAGCGTTGGCAACTTTACCCTTATTTGGGGAGGGGTTGCTTTTTTTAGTTTATAGTAATAATCAATAATCTGATTTGTGGCAGCTCTCTGTTAAGGAATCATGCTTTGTATAGTAAAATAGTTTCTCTTTTTCAAGTGTCTATTTTTATTAATATCATCTTGCCCAAAGTATTTTCCAGATGGATATCTTCTTCTCCTTCTTGATAAAAATGATGGTTTTCTGAAAGGTTTTACATTTCATTGAAAAGGTGGTCGAAACCGGTCAGTGTCTGTTCAAATATTCATTCTAGATCATCACAGAGAACAAAAAAATCTTTTCCATGAAGTATCTACCTATTAATCTTAGAATATTTTTTAATCGCTGTATGTTTAATAATTCTACATAATTTCCACATAACTTATCCATCAGATACATATAACTTTTAATTATAATAAGAGTAAGTAAAGAAAATAAACTACTTTACGAGTAAAAAAGCAGGAGGTGTTGAAATGTTCCGTTAGACTGTTTAAGTAAAAAGGCAATTAGTCAGATTATTCATTATTTAGAATAGAAATCATTAAAAGGAAAATAGGATAGTTTTTGAAGCTGCAATAGATAAAAGAAATTAAACAAAAAAGGTAACACACAAAGTAAGTTTATTATGTATGTAGAAAAGGGAACGCTTTCTAAGTGAAGGTGTTACTATCGATTACAAGTTAGGTTGGGTATTTATTACCATGAAAAATTATAAAACAGAAAGAAAACCAACAAATCATGGGAGTAAAGGTTAGATCTACTAAATTAATAGGTATCTTGTAAGGTTCCAGCCTTGATAATAGATTGACTGAAATCGAATAATAACTTAACGTATGTATCGATAAAATAAAACAAATGAAGGAGGGTTTTCTATTTTTAATAAAATGAATCAAAGTTTAGTTAGTGAATACCAAGAGTTTCTCAATAAAAAACCTTTTCTTACAGGATCTTGCAGTTCCTGGAAATTAGAAGAAGGAGTTTTTTGGTATACAGGCGAGAATATAACGCTAGTAAGAGTGGATGGAAATGGAAACTATCAGTGCTACAGTATGGAGATTCAAAAGTAATAATTATGGAAGTCATATCTCCATAAATTACACATAACTTACCCATAAAATCTCCATGAGTAAGAGGTATGATTGAATTAAGAAAGAGAGATAAAGCAATGTCGGAATTATGATGTTGTTTTGGAATAGGTCGTTTTGGAGGTGGATTATTTATGATGTTATTGATATTTTTGCCCATCGGGTACCTAGTCTATTTAGAAATAAATGGACGGAATTCGTTTGGTACAAAGGGAAACCAATCAGGTGAGAGCCCAGATGCATCGGAAATCGCGAAGTTTAGACTTGCAAAAGGCGAAATATCTTTTTCAGACTTTGAGCAAATTAATAAAAATATAATGCAAGAATAATGAATGCTTAATAAAAAAATGATTAAAAGGAGATTGAATAAATATGAGTATAATTAATGGAATGCTAGCTGCAACTTTAGCTGTTGCAAGCGGAACAGGGTTATCGTTTTATGCTGGAAATGATACATTAAATCAAAATACGGTAATCCAAGAGCAAGGCGTTAGATATAATGAAGTGACAGAAATGATGGAAACAACTAATTTAGAGAGTATGCAACTATTCATGGAACATACTACCATTCAATTTGATGAAATGCAGAAGTTTATGGAAGGAGATAATAGGAACTTTGGGCAAATGAAACCGTATATGAGTGAAATGCATCCTAACCTAGATAACTCGAATTTAAAAGAAATTTACAAGGGAATGCATGGAACAGGTGGTTCATCTCAAAGTAGTAATTTTGAGATCATGAATAATATGTGAAAATGATTATCGAGTCAATTAATTCAGGATTTAGGGCTACTATAAAAAATAGGAATGATAGAGGAGTGAAGGTATGTTTTTATTGCTTATTTTAATTTTTGGTTTTTACTTGTATAAAACAGGTGAATTACAAAAGTTACTTGGAAATAATGAAAAAAATGCTAATAATAGTACAAATGAACTGAAAGAAGTAATCGATTATAGATATGCATCTGGTGAAATTTCTACAGATGAATACAACAAGCTAAAAGCATTGTTATGAGATTATAATACGATGAAAAAAGAAGGGAGAAATTAGGATGATGAACGGAGGATATATGGGTAACTTTTCGAATGGTGGGTATAATGGATATAGTGGTATGCAGCAAGGGTTTAACTCATTTGATAGGATGGGAGGTAGCAATCTAATACCAATGCTTATGGTTGGACTTATTGCATTAATGGTTTATTTCCTTTTTAAGGACAAGAAAAAACAAGAACCAACACTATCATTAAATAAAGAAACGTCTTCAGTTATTAATGCTGAAGAAGTTGCAAAATTGCGCTATGCTCGTGGTGAAATATCCCATGAAGAATTTCAATATATTTTAAAGATAATAAAAGCATAATGAGGGGATGAAATCGTGTTAAACTTAATTCTTTCAATAATAATCATGTATTATCTAGTCAGAACTGGCGACTTGTTCAAATTAATAAGGATTGGTAAAAAAATATTCCGCGACTTTCTTATTAGCTTTAATAAAGAGAAATCGGGTCCGAAAACAGGGGGGAATCTTATACAGATGCTAAATATGCGCTACGTACAAGGTGAAATAAATAAAGCAGAATACGAACAAATTTTAAAAAACTTGTAATATGAAAATAGTCAACAATATAATTTTATAGTTTAGTAATGCTACTACTTTTTAGTACAAAAAATAACCCGGAAACGAAAGATTCTTTTTTGAGGATTTCGTCCCCGGGTTAAATTTTATTCGTTCATTTATCAAAGCAAGCTAGATATTTTCCGAGTTAGTACACTTCTGGTACATTTTCAGAAAGAACAGCTAAAAAAAATTGTCTGAAAGTTTACTAGTAATGTGTTTCTTTTGATAGCAGCAGTTGAGCTGACTAAATGTAATACACCAGCAGCTTCTTATCTGAAGGGCTATTGATTCTATCAGCGAACTATCTATTGTATAATAAAGTGAAAAAAAGGAGTTAGATATGATTATTATTCTAATAGGTGCACCAGGTTCTGGTAAGGGAACCATTGCTGAATTAATCCATAAGAAATATCAATTTCCAATTGTATCTTCAGGAGAAATACTACGTACTGAAATGAATAAAGGAACGGAAATAGGCAAACAAGTCTCTCGTTTCATCTTATCAGGGGAATTAGTCCCCGATGAAATCATTCATGCATTGATTGAAAAGAGAATGAAAAAACTTCCGCATGAAAAATCAGTTGTTTTAGACGGTTATCCTCGTAATCAAAATCAAGCTCTTGCATTGAATGAAGGATTGAAGTCAGAACTGGTTGTTTTTTATTTAGATCTACCAAAAAATGTTTTGGTTGATCGGCTCTTACATCGTGGTAGAATAGACGATACTGAAAAAATTATTGAACGACGTTTTGGGGTGTACTTAAAAGAGACTCAACCTCTTATAAACTATTACACACGAAAAAAAGTCTTAGTAAAAATAAATGAAGAATCTTCATTGAAGATGTTTCGGAAAATAGAAACAATTTTATAAGACTCGCTCTATATTGCTAGTGGCTAAAGCTAAAGAAAGCTACATGTCTATTTTAATAGAAAAAAATGCTAGTGTTTTTTACTCATTAACGTTGTTTCCTTCGTAGAACTAAAAAAATCAGAAACTAAATCCAAAAAAAATTTGAGGTTTAGACGACTTTAGAACTGTTTATGAGTTTATCATTGAATGGAAACTATCTCTGGTTAAATTTAACAATTGTTGGTTAAAAAAAATTCAAATTGTACTTAAGAATTACAAGATTGGTTTAATCTTATAAGTTTACCGATGCACAGTAGTGAACGGATAGAGAATGAAACAAGGTAGTAAGGTCTAGTGGTAGTTCACCTATTCTAATGGTCGAGGTGATACAATTAGGAATAACGCATGGAATATGAAAGAGTGGTTAATGAAATGGAAATAATCAAACTTAAAAAAAGAGTTTGATATCATAATCCTGGATAAAACAAAGAAGCTAACTTCTCTAGTTTAGTCTAAAAAATATGCTGTGATTTTTAATAAAGGAGACGATATAAATGAGCGATGAAACTAAAAAAATTAAAAACCGCTATAATCGTGTTTCTAAAATTTATGATGTTTTAGAAGGACCGATGGAAGCTATGACAATGAGTACATGGAGAGAAAAGTTGGTTACAACTATTGAAGGAAAGCAAGTTTTGGAAGTCGGAGTTGGTACTGGGAAAAATTTGGTTCTCTATCCGGAAGATTTGGAAATAACTGGTATAGATTTTAGTGAAAAGATGTTGGAAAAGGCCATCCAAAAAACAAAAGGAAAAGAGAATATTAGGTTAATCGAAATGGACGCCCAGGACATGAGTTTTGCGGATGATACCTTTGATACGGTCGTTACTTCTTGCGTATTTTGTTCGGTGCCGGATCCTGTAAAAGGACTAAAAGAAATAAGAAGAGTCTGTAAAGCTAACGGTAAAATTGTTATGTTGGAGCACATGAGAAGTCATCATAATGTCGCCGGGAAATTTATGGATAGGGTGAATTTCATTCCTTTACATACCTGGGGAGCTAATATCAATAGAGAGACAATTGCTAATCTTTTGAAGGCTGGATTCAAAGAAGAAGATATAGTAACCCAAGATTTATGGAGTGATATTGTAAAATTAATAGAAATAAGAAATAAGAAATAAGAAATAAGAAATAAACATGGAGCGTCCATCTTTTAAAAATGAACGCTGCATGTTTTCTTTACAAATAGTGGGTTATACAGACCAAATTTTTTCAATAAATAGGTTAACCATATTTTTAATGTGTTCTTTATCGCTTATTCTGATACGGTGGGAAAGCTAAAATTGCTACAAGATAATGTAAGGGTAACTAGTTTCTATCCGAATAAGCTGTTATAAACTAGCTCTATTTGTTATCGTTTACAAGGGTCTTGTAGTATAATAAAAGTACATAAGGCCAGATAAAAGGCTCAAAGAACAAGGGGATTTGGCAATCTTTTTCGTGATAGTCCTGTTTATTTTGTTAGGATAGGAGCATTTATACTAGCCAATTTCGCTTAGAGTTGGTCAAAATTGAATAGTGTCCTTAATGAATGAATAACAATTAAAGATAAGAAGATTACAGTTTAAAAAAAATTGAATGGAACGGTCGAGTGTTTTTGATAATGGAGTTGACTAATTTTTAGGATACTTAACTTGCAATGGGTAGTTTAGCTTAAATAGGTTTTCAAAACAATTAAAGGAGTGGGATATTATGCTAAAGTTTAAACGTAATAGAAAACTGAAAGCCTTACTTCTGTCGTTGCTCTTGGTGGCTTTATTAGTGGTTCCTTCTGTAAGCGTTCTGGCTGAAAGTATTTCTAGGGATAATATTATTATAGAGTCAGGTGAAACATTAGAAAAAACGAGTTTTCTCTCAGGTTCAAATGTTCGTGTCGATGGGAATATAAATGGAACGACATTTATCGCTGCTAGTAATATAGAAGTAAATGGGACCATTGAGGGTGATCTTTTTATAGCGGGTCAAAGTGCTACTATAAGTGGAACCGTCAGAGGAAGTGTGTTTTTTGTAGGACAAGATATTATAATCAATGGTACTGTTGAAAACACTATTTATTTAGCTGGAGCGACACTGAAAGTGCAAGCTCAAACGAATGGGAGTGCTTTTCTAGCCGGGCAAACAATCTATCTAGAAGAGGAATCAGTTATCAAAAAAGATGCTTTTATGGGGGCATCAACTATTTATCAAAATGGTACAATCAATGGTGACTTGTCTAGTTCAAGTGAATCAATATCTATACGTGGCAAAATTGGTGGGGATTTAAATTATAGCAGTCAACAAAAGGCTGATTTTTTAAATGGGTCTGAAGTTGTAGGTGAAACCACTTGGGAAAAACTGGATTCTGAGACGGTTGCATTCTCCGAGTCTATGTATACTATTTCAATCTTTGTCAGAGTTCTGCTAAGCATAGCAGCCTCTTTAATTGTATGGTTATTTGTTAAATGGATTAGACCAACTTTTTGGCCTGTATTAGCTAAAAAAATAGGGCTGAATCCAATTAGAACAGGAGGTTTTGGAGCCTTAGCAGTGGTAGTGATTCCAATAGTTTCTATACTATTAATGGTTACAATTATAGGGATACCTTTAAGTTTTATTATGTTATCACTATATGGAATGTCACTTTATGTCTCAAAGATTATTCTTTCAGTATTTATCGGTCTTTGGTTCCAAAAAAGATTTGACTGGTCTAATGCGCAATCTTTTTGGCTATTTTTACTAGGATTGATAATTTTAACAGCTTTAGGGGTTGTTCCTATAGTGGGTATGGTCACAGGTCTCGTTATCGCATCTTTTGGAGTAGGGTCGATTGTATTATCGATACTAGACCATAGAGCTTAAACTGGAAATCGTTAGTTTCAGATAGCAGATAAAAAAGTCTAACTAGCTGAATATTATAAAAGATTGGATTATTATGAACGACACAAGTCTGTTCTCGAAATCTTGGATGTTTTATTCAAATGGGTAAACATTCGGATGTTTTTTAAGAGTAAATAAAAGATAGTAGCCACTTATTTTTAGTTGCTACTATCTTTTTTGAATAAGCTAATGTATTTAAACAAACGTATACATTTTATGGTTTTCTATTCTGCATTCAATACTAAAATAGTTATTATTTCTTTTCAATTCCAATGATTCCAAAAGCTCCAGGACCGCCATGACTAGAGATAACTGCACCTGCTGAAAACCATTGAGGGTTCTCATAACCGTTCTTGTTTAAAGTAGATGCTCCTAATTGCTTATAGTCCTCAGTTAAACCGGGGGTTCCTCCAATAGTCAATGTTTCTGGGTCAATATTGTAATTTGTCACAAAGTCTTTAACAGTATTTTTCAAACAGCGCTCATAAGACCCACGGTATTTTTTAGAAGCGACTAAATAACCATTCTCTAAAATAATAGTTGGATGCAGTCTTAGTAAAGATGCGCCGAGGTAAGCAGTATTTGAAACTCGTCCTCCAGCTTTAAGATAAAGAAGGGATTGTGGAAGAAAGACGAAGCGAGTCCGTTCTCTGACATCTTCTACAAAGGCTACTATTTCTTCAGGGGTAGCCTTGGGATTGTGTTTAATAAATTTAGCTGTTGCGACAACTATAGCCGTTAATCCTCCTGAGACATTTTTACTATCGACAATATGGATGTTTTCTAATTCTCGAGCTGCAATAACGCAAGAATTGTAAGAAACAGTTGTCACTGCTGAATAAGCAACGTGGATAATATGAGCTTCAGGGTGCTCTGCAAAGATGCGCTCGAACACAACGGTACAGTCTTGAGGCGTTGAACCAGAAGTTTTTGGTAAGGTTCCTGTTTTATCGTAGAAATGATAAATATCTTCAACATCAAAGCTGCCATCATCGTAGGTTTCTGATCCCATAGTCACATGCATCGGAATAACGTGAATACCATAGCGCTCAACAAGCTGAGGAGAAATATCAGATCCGCTTTCAGTAGTAATAATATATTTTGTCATAGTGACCTCCCTAACTCAATTGTGTAACAAGTAGTCACGGTAATCATATCACATGTAGGCGAAGATGTCCTGTAGAGATTAGGCGTTTTATAATTAATAAACACCCTATTAATGTAGTCCTGAATCATTCACGATTTTTCTCGAAATTTACTAAATGGCTGCCTTAATCCAGATAGCCCATTTTCATTATTTGGTGAACAATTTTAGTACTACATTTTATCAGATGGAAAAGTAAAAGGTGAAAAATAGTTAACTCGTCTATTTTTTAGTCGGGTGCGACAAGTTAGAAAGAATTTTTTTGAAATATGTCTATGTTCATGAATGAGCTAACCAGCACTACCTCTTACCGATCAAAAAAAACCGTTATAACTGTCTTTTAAACAAAGACTTTATAACGGTTTTTCTTGTTCTATTTAATTTATTTAATGGCTGCTTCTAAAGCAACTTCAATCATTTCACTAAAGCTTGTTTGACGTTCTTCAGCTGTTGTTTGCTCGCCAGTGATTAAGTGATCGCTAACGGTTAAGATGCTAAGAGCCCGTACATGGAATTTAGAAGCTAAGTAATAAAGACCAGCTGTTTCCATGTCTACACCAAAGACATCCAGTTTTGTCATGCTGTTCATGGTATCTTTTGTATCATGATAGAACGTATCAGAAGAAAAAACATTTCCAACATGAACAGTCATATTTTTTTCAGCCCCAATATTAAAAGCGTTACTGATTAAGCTGTAATTGCCAATTGGTGGGAAGTAAATTGGAGCTAGGTCGTTAAAGATAAGTGAAGAGTCTGTTGCTGCAGCTTGAGCAATAATAACGTCGCGAATGTGTACGTCTTCTTGAATAGCGCCACATGTTCCAACGCGTATCAATGTTTTAACACCATAATCATTGATTAATTCATGAATATACAAGACTGCAGAAGGCATTCCCATTCCAGTACCTTGAACAGAAACTTTTTTACCTTTGTATGTGCCTGTATAACCAAGCATATTTCTAACGGTATTGTAACAAACTGTATCTTCTAAAAATGTTTCGGCGATATACTTTGCACGAAGCGGATCTCCTGGTAATAAAACAATATCAGCAATTTGACCCTCTTGTGCACTAATGTGAATACTCATAAATAAATTCCTCCTCTTAAGTGGTTACTACCCATGATAAAGGATATAAAGGATAAGCGTTATGAGAGCGTTATCTATAAAGGGGTAATCATGTTCACACTAATGCTGTTAGACAGTTCATCGCCAGAAAGCGCTTTCTGGTTTATTATAAAGACAAGCCGTTAGAAGATTAATGGAAATTTGCATATTCTCGTAACTTATCTCTATTAAGGACCGTTATCGTCTTCGGTTGTAGCGAAAGGATATGTTCATCTTGTAAATCTTTAAACGCTTTAGAAACTGATTCGCGGGTTACACCAATCATACTAGCAATTGTACTTTGATTGATATTTTTTATCGTTAAATTATTGGGTTCTTCATTTTTCTCAATAAAATCAAACAAAACACGGCAAACGCGAGTGTGGACACTGTAGAAAGTCAAATTTCTTATTTGCTTATTCAATGTTTCAAAACGTTGATGGTGGATCCGAAAAATATTTTCTAAAATAATGTTATTTTTATAGATTAAAGCAATAAAATCAGCCTGAGAGAGATGATAAATTTCAGCATCTTCAGTGACTTCAACAGAAGATAGGGCAGGACTTTTGGAAAAAAGCTCAACTTCCCCTATGACTTCATGTTTTCTGATAAAGTCAAGGATGATTTCTTTATCTTCATAAGTTCGATAAATTTTTAAAGCACCGCTTTTAATAATATAGACTCGGTCAATAGGATCTTCTTCAAAAATGAGGATATGATTTTTTTTATATTTTCTAACTGGAATGGAGGTCAAGATATCCTTAACTTGTTTATCTGAAAGACCATCAAACAATCGAACACTTTTACTCATGATTTCACCTCAACAAAAATTTTAATAGTACTAGGATTGTAACACTAAATGAGGAGGAAAGGTAATATGAAAAGTAAACGAATACACTTAGTTGTTTTAGATTCAGTAGGAATTGGAGAAGCTTTAGATGCTGCATCGTTTAATGATACAGGTTCACATACGCTAGGACATATCGCTGAATCAATGGAATTAATGTTACCAAATCTAGCAAAAATGGGATTAGGTAACATTGAAGATTTGAAAGGTATTGAAAAAGTTTCGACAAGTGAAGCTTATTGGACAAAACTAGCTGAAAAAAGTGTCGGAAAAGACACCATGACGGGACATTGGGAAATAGCCGGTTTACAGATTGACACACCCTTTAGAGTTTTTCCAAATGGCTTCCCAAAGGAGTTGCTAGAAAAGATTACAGCGTATTCAGGAAGAAAAATTATTGGCAATAAACCAGCCTCTGGAACCGGTATTCTAGATGAACTTGGTGAGGAACAAATGAAGACCGGTGCTTTAATCGTTTACACATCAGCAGATCCCGTTCTTCAAATTGCAGCTCATGAAGAAGTTATTCCATTAGAAGAGTTATACGATATCTGTGCGTATGTTCGAGAGATTACAAAAGAAGATCCGTATATGATTGGGCGAATCATCGCACGGCCTTACCTTGGCGAACCTGGTGCTTTTAAACGCACCGTTAACCGCCACGATTACGCGCTGAGTCCATTTGGACCAACAGTGTTAGATAAGTTGAAAAATAACGGAAAAGACGTTATTGCAGTTGGTAAGATTAGTGATATTTTTAATGGACACGGCATTACCCAAGCGGTTCGAACGAAAAGCAATAGGGATGGTGTCGATCAATTATTAAAAGTGATGGAAAAACCTTTTGAAGGGTTATCTTTTACTAACTTAGTTGATTTTGATGCTCTTTATGGACACCGGAGAGATACAAAGGGTTACGGCGATGCACTAATGGATTTTGACAAACGTTTACCAGAAATTTTGGAAAGACTTGAAGAGGACGACTTGTTAATGATTACAGCAGATCATGGAAATGATCCAACTGCTCCAGGAACAGATCATACCCGCGAATACGTTCCCTTACTTGTTTACTCAAAACAATTTAAACAACCAAAAGAATTGAAAACAGCAAACTATTTTGCGGATATTGGTGCAACAATCGCTGCAAACTTTGATTTGCCTGCAATAGAAAATGGCGAAAGCTTCTTATCAGAATTAAATTAAAGGATAAAACTAAAAAACTACAGGAGTGATACAAATGAAAAAATCAACGATTAAAACTATGGGGTTCGCTTTACTATCAATGACACTATTAGCCGCTTGTGGAAATAGCAACGCCAGTGAAGGCGAAGATAAAGAGAGCCAATCAAATTTTAAATTAGGTATGGTAACCGATTTAGGTAGTGTAAATGATAAGTCATTTAACCAAAGTGCATGGGAAGGATTGCAAAAATTAGAAAAAGATAAAGGGTATGAAGTAAAATACCTTGAACCTAAAGCGGATTCAGAAGTAGAACCAAGCTTGCTTCAATTTGTTAATAGCAAAACAGATTTAACTTGGGCTACAGCAGCAACTTTAGCTGATGCTGTGACAACGATTGCTACTAACAATCCAGATGCAAAATTAGGAATTGTGGATGCAGAAGTAGAAGGAATTGAAAACATTGTCTCAGTTTCATTCAAAGAAAACGAGGGAGCATTCTTAGCAGGAGTTGTTGCAGCTAGTATGACTGAAACAGATAAAATTGGTTTTGTTGGTGGGATGGAAATTCCAGTCATCCAACGTTTCCACGCAGGTTTTGAAGCAGGGGTTAAAGCGGTTAACCCAGACGCAACCGTTGTTGTAAACTATGTTGGTGTGTTTAACCGTGTAGATATGGGGAAATCAGCTGCTGCTACAATGTATAATGATGGCGTAGATATTATTTTCCATGCTGCAGGTGGTACTGGGAACGGTGTCTTTAATGAAGCACAAGAACGCTTTGATAATGGAGAAAAAGTTTGGGTTATCGGAGTAGATAAGGACCAATCACTAGAATTCGGCGATGATATTACGTTAACGTCTATGATGAAAAATGTAGACAATGCTGTTTATGAAATTTCTGAAAAAACAGCTGAAGGAGACTTCCCAGGTGGAGAAGTTGTTCGCTTAGGTTTAGCTGAGGATGGCGTTGGCTTAGCAACGACATCAGATAAAAATGTGCCAAAAGACGTATTAGATCTTGTAGAAGACTACAAAACAAAAATTATTTCTGGAGAGATTACTGTTCCTGAAAAACCATAAAGGAGAGTCATACTATGGAACAAAAACGAGTTGAAAAAGTATTAGAGCTTAAACACATTACAAAAAAATTCGGTAATTTTGTTGCTAATGATGACGTTTCACTGACTGTAAGACGTGGAGAAATTCACGCCTTGCTTGGTGAAAATGGCGCAGGGAAATCCACTTTAATGAATGTCGTTTTCGGGATGTATCAACCTGAAGAGGGCAGTATTTCGGTCTACGAAAATGAAACAAAAATTGAAAATCCAAATCATGCTATCCATTTAGGAATTGGAATGGTTCATCAACATTTTAAATTAATTGAAAATTTCACGGTTACAGAAAATATTATCATTGGTATGGAGCCAAAAGATGGTATTCGCTTAAATATGAAAGCGGCTGTTAAAGAAGTTAAAAATATTTCTGAAAAATACGGTTTAAAAGTAGACCCGAATAGTAAAATCGAAGATTTACCAGTTGGCATGCAGCAAAAAGTTGAAATTTTGAAATGTTTGTACCGTGGCGCAAACTTATTGATATTTGATGAGCCCACAGCGGTATTAACACCTGATGAAATTAGCGAGTTGTTACAAGTGATGCAAACATTAGTAGCAGAAGGCAAGTCCATTATTTTGATTACACATAAATTAAATGAAATTATGAAAGTAGCCGACAAATGTACCGTTATTCGTAAAGGGAAATACATTGCTACGGTTGATATAAAAGATTCGAATAAAGAAGAACTCGCAGAAATGATGATTGGTAAAAATATTTCGCGCGAGATTGATAAAGAAGCCTATAATCCTAAGCAAAATGTGTTAGAAATTAAAAATTTAACGATGTTAAGTCCAAGTAAAAAGAAAGTGTTAAACAACATTAATTTATCTGTTGCCGCTGGAGAAATTGTGGGGATTGCTGGTGTAGACGGAAATGGACAGATGGAAATAGCTGAAGCCATTGTAAAAATGCGTGGCTTTCAAGAAGGCGAAATACTAATTAATGGTGTATCTCAAAAAGATAAATCAACTCGTGAAATTTATGAATTGGGTGTCAGTTATGTACCAGCTGACAGACATAAACATGGGTTAGTATTGGATAATGATATTGCAGAGAATTTAATTTTAATTGAATACTACAAAGAAAAATACAATCAAGGAATTAAATTAAACAAAGCACTAATGTACGAAGAAGCAAGAGTAGCTATGGAAAATTATGATGTTCGTGCCGAAAATGAACGTACGATTGTGCGTGGAATGTCCGGTGGAAACCAACAAAAAGTCATTTTATCAAGAGAAATTAGTCGCGATCCAGAACTCTTAATTATTGTACAGCCAACGCGTGGACTGGATATTGGAGCGATTGACTTTATTCACCGTCAAGTTGTTCGTTTACGGGATAAAGGTGTCGCTATCTTACTTATTTCTTTTGAATTAGAAGAAATATTAACCTTATCAGATAGAATAGACATTATTTTTGATGGTCAAATCGTTGGACAAACAAAACCAACTGAAACAAATGATAGAGAATTAGGGCTAATGATGGCTGGTAAAGGATCGGGTGATGAATGAGACTATGGAAAAAATCAGAAAGAATTTAAAGAATAGTAAAGCAACTATTCCATTAATCGCTATTCTCATTGCACTTATTATCGGAGCAATCGTTATGTTGATTGGTGGGTATAACCCAATAGTGGCATATGAATCATTAGTCTTAAAGATATTTGGTTCTGTCTACGATATGGGTGAGACCGTTCGTGCTATTATTCCTCTTCTTTTAAGTGGATTTGCAGTTGCGGTAGCTAGTAAAGCTGGTATTTTTAACATTGGGGTTGACGGACAGATTATTATGGGGGCGGTTAGCTCTCTCTTAGTAGGCACGTTAATTGATTTGCCTCCTATCATACATGGGATTGTAGCCATTGTTGTTGGTGTTATCGCAGGAGGTTTATGGGGAATTCTGATCGCTAGCCTTAAAACGAAGTTCGGAATTAATGAGGTTATTAGTTCAATTATGTTGAACTATATTGCGTTATATCTGAGCCATATGTTAATCAAGAGTTTTGCAGCACAAGAAGGAACAGCACGTTCATCACTTATTAAAGAATCTGCAAGCATCGGTTTCCCCTCGTTAAATAATTTTTTTAGTGGGGCACGTATCCACTGGGGTTTTATTATTATCCCATTCATTATTTTTGGATTTTATTATTTCTTTGAAAAAACTCGCTGGGGTTATGAAACGAAAACAGTTGGATTAAATCCAGATGCAGCCAATTATTCAGGAATGCACGTTAACGGTATTTTAATACGAACAATGTTTATCTCGGGGGCACTGGGTGGTTTAATTGGTGCTTTAGATACATTAGGTGTATATGGATATGTAGCCATTGTATCTTCTACAAGTGGCATAGGGTTTGATGGTATCGCAGTTGCTCTACTAGGTGGTAATTCAACCTTAGGAACAACTTTGTCAGGTATTTTAATTGGAGCATTAGATTATGGGTCACAAGGAATGCAATTTGGTGCGGGAGTCCCAAGTGAAATTATTGGAATCGTTATTTCACTCATTATTTTCTTTGTAGCAGCTCCTGGGATTGTTAAAGCGTTATTACCAAAAAAAAAGACGCTTAAAAAGGAGGTGAAGTAAGATGACGGCCAATATTATAAGCGGAAGTTTAATTTTTGCAGCAGCCTTATTATTTGGTGGCTTAGGTGGTATGTTGAGTGAGAGGGCAGGAGTAATCAACTTAGGGATCGAAGGATTTATGATTTCTGGAGCGTTTTTTTCAGCAATTGGTGCTTATTACGCTGAATCAGCTGGTATGGGAGGACTGAGTCCTTTCATTGGCTTGTTAACAGCATTTATCTGTACGGCAATATTCTCAGGAATGCATGCTTTAGCGACACTGAAATATAAAGCGAATCATGTCATTAGTGGTGTCGTTATCAATTTATTAGCAGCAAACGTTACTTTTTTCTTAGTTAAACTTCTATTTGATGGTGCGGCAGAAACACCTCGTTTAAAAAATATGTTTTCAAAAATTTCTATCCCGTTTTTATCGGATATTCCAATAGTGGGTAAAGCACTTTTTAGGTCTTATCCTACGACCTATATTGCATTTGCAGCCGTTCTTTTAATCGGATTTATTTTCTTTAAGACTTCTTTAGGATTGCGGTTAAGAGGTGTTGGAGAAAATCCAGGGTCTATTGATACAGCAGGAATTAATGTGATGAAGATTAAATTTTGGGCCGTTATGTTGAGTGGTTCGATTGCTGCATTAGGTGGAGCGACCATCGTCTTAACAACCAATGGCAACTTCTCTTTTAATACGATTGCTGGACAAGGTTATATTGCGATTGCAGCGGTTATCCTAGGACGTTGGAATCCATATGGTGTCTTATCCGGAGCCTTATTATTTGGATTTGCACAAGCGATTAAAGATCAAATTCAAATTCTAGACTTCGCAAGTTCTATTCCAACAGAAGTATTCTATATGTTGCCTTACCTTGTTACTTTATTAGCTCTTATCTTTACTGGTAGAAAAACTCGTGCACCAAAAGCACTAGGAATTCACTATGATGCGAGTGTGAGATAATGACGATAGTGCAACAATTCTTTAAAGTAAAAGAAAGTGGCAGTACTCTACAAACGGAAGTAGAAGCTAGTATTACTTCCTTTGTTTCTATTGTTTATATAGTAGCAGTGAATGCTTTAATCTTATCTCAAACAGGGATGAATTATAATGCGGTTATGATTGCAACCATCTTGACAACGGCTTTTAGTAATATATTAATGGGATTGTATGCTAAATCCCCATTAATATTAGCTCCAGGAATGAGCGACAATGCATTCTTTACTTATATCTTAGTAGGAGCTTTTGCCTTTACTTGGCAAGAAAGTTTATCGATTGTTTTTATTGTTGGGATGATTTTTTTCCTATTGACGTATTTTAAAGTAACTGGTCTGCTTTTACGTGCAATACCAGCGACGATGATTAAAGGTATGAGTGCTGGGGTTGGTTTCTTCTTGATCTTCCTAGGTTTGAAAAACAGTGAGATAATTGTTTCTTCGCCAGATACGATTGTAGCGTTAAACAATATTTTTCAACCGATTCCTTTAACGATGTTGCTTACTTTATTAATGGGATTATTCTTATTTGTTAAAAACGTAAGAGGAAACTTTTTACTAACGATTATATTTGGAGTAATTGTTTCTATCTTTTTAGGTGTCACAGATATCAGTTCATTTTCTTATTCGTTGATTGATACTCAATCGCTCGAACCGTTTATTTTGCAGTTTGATTTCTCTAGTGTTCTGTCTATTAATTACTGGATTGCAGTCTTTTCGTTGTTGATTCTAGTAGTCTTTCAAAATTTAGGGACACAAATTAGTTTCTTGAATTCTGAAGATCCAGCTGTTTTGAAGAAAACATTGGAAGCAAATGGCTTATCTGTCGTTATGGCAAGTGTTTTGGGCTGTAGTTCTACCTGTACAAGTGCAGAAGGCGCAACGGGAATAGCTGTGGGAGCAAAGACAGGATTAACCTCATTTTTAGTTGGGATTTATTTCCTTTTCACTATTTTTTTGATTCCTTTCATTGCTCTTATTCCATTAGCTGTTATCTCTGCTTTACTTGTAATCGTAGGCTCACTGTTAGTAGCAGGTAATTTAAAAGATATTGATTTTATGGATTTCACAGAATACTTTCCAGCTATCTTGATGGTTTTAATGATGGTTTTAACGTTTAATATAGCTGATGGAATTGGATGGGGATTTTCCTTCTATACATTCCTTAAAATAAGTACTGGAAAATATAAATCCGTCTCTAAAATGATGTATGTTTTGACAGGAGTATTCATTTTGTATTTTGTATTAAAGTTTATTTAAATGATTAAAAGGTTTGAACAACGTCACATACTACCCTCCAAGCTTAGAGCGGAGGAGCGTGATACTGTTCAACCCTTTTTTTCTACATTAATTTAAAAAATATACATAATAAGCACCTTGGAAAAGTAAAATCAAATCGCCAAAAATCCCGATACAAAAAAACAGGAAATAGTAGGTTGATTTAGATATTTCTTTATTAAACAATTCCTTGAAAGCTTGGATAACAAGTTGTTCGAATTTAAATAAACTTAGAATCCAGCCAATAAGAACAAAAGCAACAATAGCCATAGTGTTTAACCCCCTTTTAAATTGTTTTTAAAATTAGTTTTTTGTTTCTACTTTATTATCTGCGTAACTAACCCAATCGCTATAACCGCCTAAGTAAAGTTTGGGATTTAAACCGACTTCTTTCATGAAAAGAATATTTACTGTGCCAGTTATGCCGGATCCACAATGAACAATCACTTCTTTATAATTTTGAAGGGGTTCAAACCTTTCTTCCAGTTCTTTTTTATTCATTAACTGTCCATTATTAACTAAGTCTGTCCAAGGATAATTAAGCGCATTTGGAATGTGCCCTGGTCTAGTATCTAAAGGTTCCACTTGACCAGCGTATCGTTCATAAGCTCTCGAATCGATTATCGCCGTATCAGTTGATCGAACAGCTCTCTTTACTTCATGAACATCAACAAGTAGAGCAGTCTTTATATTTAGACTTAGAGAATTAGATGTCACAGGTTCTTTTAAAACGTTCGTTACTTCTAATTTGTTCTCAAGCCACTTTTTCATGCCGCCTTCTAATAGATAGACGTTATCTTTACCAGCGTACTTTAATAGCCACCATAATCTTCCCGCCATTGCTAAATTCCCGTCGTCATAAATAACAACCATAGAAGAATCATTCATCCCCACTTTTTTCATAGCTGTAATGAAATTTTCCATATTTGGCAAAGGATGTCGGCCACCATGCGTCCTAATTTTTCCAGTCAGGGTGTCTTCCATAGAAACAAATTGAGCACTTTTGATATGACTTGTTTTATATTGGTTCCATCCCGCAGATGAATCCATTAATTCTGCACGAGCATCTAGTACGACTAAGTTATTATCAGTGGATATTTTCGTTGCTAACTCCGTTTGCGTTATAAAATGGTTCATATGTCCCCCTAAGTCAATAATCTACTAGAATGATACAGTCAATAGCGTATTTTTACGTTTTTTTAACAAAGCTTTCTTTACAATGTGGGCAAGTAATTTTTATCGATCCTTTTTTTCGAGGAACTCGTAATTTCTTTTTACAATTAGGGCAAGCATAGTATTTGTACTGTTTGCGCTGATAAAATTTATTGCGCAACTGATTAAATTTTTGTTTTCCACGGCGACTAAGGGCTAAATATTTTTGGTTCTCTATATAACGTTTTGTGCGGTTGCGAGATAATGCACGAAAATAACTGATTATAATCGCTACCCATCCGACTAAACCACCGAATGGTAGGTTCAATAGATTAAATAAAAAAATGAAAGCTAGTCCTACATATAATAAAATAGTTGAAAGTTTGTCCATCCCGTATCTTCCGACCATAAATTTTTGAATTTTCAATCGAATAGTTTTCATTTTATTTTTCGCCTCTTTCTCTTTCTATGTCTTTGTATTCTCGGTAATTAGTATACCATTTCCAAATAAATTTTCTACCGGCTTTAGTCTGATTTTTAATGAATTCGTACAAATCAAGCAAGTTGTCGCAATAGAAGGGACATGTTATGATTTATCTATAAGGTGCTTTTTTAACAGAAGGGTTAAATACGAAACAGATTAAATGAATGAATGAATATAAAAGAAGGAGATTAACAAAAATGAAATCACGTGCAGCAGTCGCTTTTGGGCCAAGACAACCTCTTGAAATAGTAGAAATCGATGTAGCAGGACCTAAAAAAGGGGAAGTATTAATTAAAATTACGGATACCGCTGTTTGTCATACAGATGCCTATACTTTATCGGGTACAGATCCAGAAGGCGTTTTCCCAGCAGTATTGGGTCATGAAGGTGGCGGGATTGTCGTAGAAGTTGGAGAAGGCGTAACATCTGTGCAACCAGGTGACCATGTGATTCCTTTGTACACACCTGAATGTGGCAAGTGTAAATTCTGTCTGTCAGGTAAAACGAATTTATGTCAAGCTATCCGTGAAACGCAAGGAAAAGGCTTAATGCCGGATGGAACGACACGTTTTTCATATAAAGGCGAACCGATTTATCATTATATGGGAACCAGCACATTTAGCGAATATACGGTTGTTTCTGAAATCTCTTTAGCAAAAGTTAATCCCGATGCACCACTGGAAAAAGTTTGTTTATTAGGCTGTGGTGTAACAACTGGCATAGGTGCAGTGACAAATGCAGCAAAAGTAAAAGAAGGGGATACGATTGCTATTTTTGGTTTAGGAGCAATTGGTTTAGCTGTTATTCAAGGTGCAGTTAAAGAAAAAGCTGGACGAATTATCGTTATCGATACAAATCCGGATAAATTCGAATTAGCTAAAGAATTAGGCGCAACTGATTTTGTTAATCCAAAAGAATACGATCGTCCAATCCAAGAAGTAATCATTGAGATGACGGATGGCGGTGTGGATTATAGTTTTGAATGTATTGGCAATGTAGACGTGATGCGTTCAGCTTTAGAGTGTTGCCATAAAGGCTGGGGAGAAAGTGTCATTATAGGTGTGGCTGGAGCTGGAGAAGAAATCAGCACTCGACCATTCCAATTGGTTACTGGACGCGTATGGCGCGGCTCAGCATTTGGTGGTGTAAAAGGACGCAGCGAATTACCAGGAATGGTAGAAGAAGCAATGAGAGGCGATATTCAATTAGACCCATTTATTACACACACGTTACCATTTGATAAAATTAATGAAGCTTTTGATTTATTGCATAAAGGCGAGTCAATTCGTACAGTACTTTCTTACCATTAACTCGTTTTAATGAAGTAATTTGGGGAGGAACAAATAATGCAGGAATTAGAACGACTTGAAGAACACGTTAGTTTTGATGGAGTACAATACAAATACCGTCATGACTCAACTACTCTAGGCTGTCCAATGACCTTTAGTTTATTTTTACCGGACAAAGAAAAATTTCCTGACCCACCTTTATTTTGGTGGTTATCAGGCTTAACGTGTACAGATGATAATTTCACACATAAAGCGGGTGCGCAAAAAGCAGCTGCAAGATTAGGTGTCGCCATGATTATGCCAGATACAAGCCCACGAGGGAAAGATATCTCCGATTCAAAAGATTATGATTTAGGACAAGGGGCAGGTTTTTATCTTAATGCCACCCAACAACCTTGGGCAAAAAACTATAAAATGTACGATTATATTACTGAAGAATTATCAGTCATTGCTCATAAACAGTTTAAGTTGACTGGAAAAGAGTTTATCTCAGGACATTCAATGGGAGGACATGGTGCGTTGGTTATTGGGTTGCGCAATCCTGAGCGATTCCAAGCGATATCAGCTTTTGCCCCAATTGTAAATCCAAGTCAAGTTCCGTGGGGCATAAAGGCTTTTGAAGAATATTTAGGTGACGATAAAAAAGATTGGCTTGAATGGGATGCGTTAGAATTAATGAAAAACTACAATGGCAAAAAAGTTCCAATTCTAATTGATCAAGGAAATGCCGACCCATTTTATGAAAAACAACTGCAACCATCTAAAATAGGTGCAGTCGCAAATGAGAAAGATTACCCGTTGACGCTTCGAATGCAAAAAGGGCATGACCATAGTTACTATACGATAGCGACCTTTATCGGAGAACATTTGGAATTCCATTTATCTCATTTGGCTAATACTCACTAGTGTGAGCTATATCTGAAAAACAGTCAATAATACCGTTTCGTTGGTGTTGCTGACTGTTTTTTTATTGCAATTATTTTGAAAACAAGAATAAAAGTTGAATCTGTACATCATACCTGGAAAATGTATAGATTTTCTCAAAGATTACTACCTGTCTATTGTGATGCTACTTTTTATTATTTGGTGAATAATTTCAGTAGCTTATTAGAATAGATAAGTCGGGAATTTTTTTTTGAAACGTATCCATTTTAGTGAATAAGATCCCCACGTCTATCAATTTGGAGTCATCATAGGTTGCTCCAACCCGCCATATGTCGAATAGAGTTTTTGTTCGTATGCTGCTTTGAATTTTTTTGAAAAATAACGATTATCATACCTAAAAGAACCAGAAAAGTGGTAATATAGTAACTTGTAAGAACTGTATAGGTTGGACGTAACTGAGCAATTATTATACGGTCTCTAGAACTAAAACGAGTAGCAACTAAAAAGGAAAGGGTTATAAAGAAAATAAAGTAAGGGAGATTGATAAGTAATGGGACTTACATTGATCCTTGCAGAGAAACCGTCTCAAGCGCAAGCGTATGCTGAATCTTTTGGGAACTTTTCAAAAAAAGATGGATACATTATTTTAAATCCGTCCAATGATATCATTACTTGGGGTTTTGGACACTTGATTGAATTGGCTTCTCCAGAAGACTACAAAGAGGAATGGAAAAAATGGAGTATGAAAGAATTGCCGATTCTTCCAGAGGCCTTTAAATTCAAAGTAGGACAAGGAAAAGCCAAACAATTTAATGTGGTGAAAAAATTACTCAAAGAAGCTGACCGAATTGTGATCGCCACTGATAGCGATCGAGAAGGAGAACATATTGCTCGTTCGATTATTAACCAAGCACAAGTTGGCAACAAAGAAATCAAACGCCTATGGATCAATTCACTTGAACCAGATGAAATACAAAAAGGATTTTCCAACTTAAGAGATGGAAAAGAGTTCTACTCTACTTATATTGAAGCCCAAACAAGACAAATAAGTGACTGGTTAGTGGGTATCAATTTATCCCGCATGTACACACTTTCTTTGCAGAAAAAAGGCATTAATGAAGGGGTGTTTAGTGTAGGACGTGTCCAAACACCAACCCTTTATCTCATTCA
Source organism: Carnobacterium funditum DSM 5970 (assembly GCF_000744185.1). Classification (NCBI taxonomy): domain Bacteria; kingdom Bacillati; phylum Bacillota; class Bacilli; order Lactobacillales; family Carnobacteriaceae; genus Carnobacterium; species Carnobacterium funditum. Next base: position 1,973,368 of record NZ_JQLL01000001.1, read on the forward strand.
TACGCGGCAAAAAGAAATTGACAATTTTATTCCAGAACCATTTTTTGAAATGCAGGCACTGGTAAAAACTGAAAATGGCATGTTTAAAGCTAAATACAATAAAAAATTTCCGACAAAAAAAGAATTACTAAATTTAATAAAAAAACATCAACTTCTGGCCAGCAATCCAGCAGTGATTTCTAATGTTGAAATGAAACACGTATCACAACTTTCACCGTTACTCTTTTCTTTAAGTGACTTGCAGAGTTTCATAAATAAGAAGTACAAAGTAAGTCCATCAGATACATTGAAACACGTCCAGTCCCTTTATGAAGCAAAACTATTAAGTTATCCGCGAAGTGACTGCCGTCATATTACCGATTCAGAGTTTCATTACTTGGTAGAAAGAATGGAAGGTTACCAAGGTCTATTGAACTATACCATTAAACAGCCGAATACAAGTAAACGAAAACGCTATGTAGACGGTTCAAAAGTTCAAGAGCATTATGCACTTATTCCAACTAAAAAGATACCGACACAAAAAGATTTAGATAAGTTGCTGTCGATTCAAAAAGACATCTATTTTACCGTTTTAAAGCGTACACTGGCGATGTTTGAAACAAACTTTAAGTATGATGAAACAATAATCACAGTGGATATTAAAGGACTTCCGTTTACTAGTAAAGGAAGAACGATTATAGAAAAAGGCTGGCGAAACTTAGAATATTCAGCTAGCAAAAATTCAGATAAAAAAGAAAGCTCAGAGCTACCTTTAGTACAAAAAAATGAAGCGGTTGAAGCAGATTTGTCTACTTCAGAAGGTTTTACTTCGCCGCCAAAAGCTTACACAGAAGGTACCTTAATCACAGCAATGAAGACATGCGGCAAAGAATTGGAAAATGAGGAAGAAAAAGAAATTCTAAAAGCAACAGAAGGAATTGGAACAGAAGCGACTAGAGCCAATGTTCTTGAAACACTCAAAAAGCAAAAATATATAGATATACAAAAAAATAATGTAACTGTTACCCAAAAAGGCACGATACTCTGTCAAGCAGTAGAAAACACTTTATTAAGCAGTCCTGAGATGACAGCCAAGTGGGAGACTTATTTAAAAAAAATAAAAAATGAGGAAGGCACTCAGCAAGCCTTCTTAGCCAATATCCAAAAGTTTATTCACCATACGTTAGTTTCAAGCACAGAAGTGATTGAAAAAAACGATTGGTCTACTCATGTAAGTAGCAACTATAATACTAAACAGATGATTGTAAAATGTCCTGCATGTGGACAGTCAATAATAAATAAAGGTAAATTGTATGGCTGCAGCGGCTACAGTAATGGATGTACCTTTACACTGCCAAAACGTTATGTAGGAAAAACCCTATCTGAAGCTATGATCAAAAATTTGATCCATACGAAAGAAACGCAAGTATTAAAAGGCTTTAAGAGCAAAGAGGGAAAACCATTTTCAGCGGCCCTGATGTTGACTGAGGATTATAAGTTACTGTTTAAACCTTACGAAAAAGTAACGAAATAAAGATAAGAGAATTTTATAAAAAAAATCATAATTGAGAAGTGATCTGTATTAGGATAGACTACTTTTTTAAGTATGATTTTTTTATAGTTGAAAAAAAAAGTTGCGCATAGATAGGATTTCATCTATATTAGTAAGGGAGCAAAATGAAGAGAAAAGAGGTCTAAGTATGGACTACGAGTCTTATGCAAATGTGATGAAAGCTTTATCTGATCCTAAGCGTGTTAAAATAGTAGAGATGCTTTCTTATAAAGCATTATGTGCTTGCGATATTCTGGAGCAATTTGATTTTACACAGCCTACTTTATCCCATCATATAAAAGTACTTGTAGCTGCGGGTTTAGTGACAGTAGAAAAAACGGGAACTTGGCATCATTATTCTTTAAATGAGAACAAAATAAATCAACTCATATTGGATACGATAAAACTCACTTCACTAAATAGGACTGTCATTCATGAAGAAGTTGAAAAAGGATGAAATGTATTGTTCTAGTTACAGGTGTAAACGTACTTTTAACGACAAAACGAAGGGAAGAATAAAAAAAGTTTCCACTAACTCTTATTTATTATGAAAAAGAGGCCGTTCAACTTAAAAGGATAAAATGAAAGGAATGAAATAAATGTTTGATACGTTAAAAAAATATGGTTGGTTTTTTAAATTACGCTGGAAAAGCTATACTTTTGGTGTAGTTGCTTTAATAGTTTGTGCCATTTTACAAGTTTTGAATCCAATCATTATTGGTAATATTATTGACCACTTTATAGCGGGAACGCTAAATTGGGAAATTTTACTTTTTTTTGTTGCACTAATACTTATTTTTTCATTGGTTATGTATGCTTTACGATACGGTTGGAGGATGGCGTTATTTGGGAATTCAACATTGATCGAGTCCATATTACGTAATCGCTTGTTTTCATTTTTCACACGTATGGATGCTGGTTTTTTTCAAAGATACCGTACAGGAGATTTAATGGCTCATGCAACAAATGATTTAGCAGCGATACGATTCGTTGCTGCCGATGGTGTCTTAACGTTAACGGACGCTTTATCTTTAGGTGGAATAACATTATTTTCAATGTTTTTTTTCATTGATTGGAAGCTGACACTTTTATCTATTTTACCGTTGCCGATTTTAATTATTGTTTCCACTTATTTGGGGAAAATGATTCATGCACGTTACCGTGGCGCTTTACAAGCTTTTTCTTCGATGAATAACCACGTTCAAGAAAGTGTGACAGGCATGAAAGTCCTCAAAACATTTGGTGAAGAAGAAGAAGATTTTTCTGCATTTAAAGAAGAGACACAAAAAGTAGTAGATAAAAATCAACGTGTTTACAAATTAAAAGCAGCTTTAAGTCCAAGTATCGAAATCATTATGGGGTCAACGTATGTAATTGCCTTATTGGTTGGTGGGAATTATGTTCAAATTGGACGCATTTCAATCGGAGATTTAGTGGCTTTTATTAGTTATATTGGCATGATGCAGTGGCCTTTATTAGCTGTAGGTGGGCTTATCAACACACTTGAACGTGGAGGTGCTGCTTATGATAGGGTGGAACTTCTACTAGCAAATAAGACTTCTATTGTGGAAGCGGAAAATCCTTATCGTCAATCTTTAGATGGGGATATTGACTTTAATATTCAATCATTTACTTATCCAGATGATGTGCATCCCGCTTTAACCAATGTTTCTTTTCAATTAGAAAAAGGAAAAATGTTGGGAGTGGTTGGTAGAACAGGTTCTGGTAAGAGCACGCTGTATAAATTATTGCTACGTGATTATGATCAATATGAAGGAACGATTTCATATAATGGTATTGATATAAAAGAGTATGCATTAGAATCATTAAAAAAAGGGATTGCTATTGTTCCGCAAGAAAACTTTTTATTTTCAACAACTATTCGTGAAAATATTCGATTTGGAAATCCGACATTATCTCAAGAAAAAGTAGAAAAGTATGCACACTTAGCTAATATCCATGAAGATATTCTACAATTTCCTGAAGGGTATGATACAAAAGTTGGGGAACGAGGTGTCTCTTTATCTGGCGGACAAAAACAACGAATCGCAATTGCTCGAGCGTTAGCTGTAGAACCAGAATGTTTGATTCTAGACGATTCTTTGTCAGCTGTAGATGCACAAACAGAAGAAACCATTTTAAGTTTATTAAAACAAGAACGACGTCACAAAACAACGATTATTTCTGCTCATCGTATCAGTTCAATCATGCATGCAGATGAAATCATTGTAATGGAAAAAGGTAAGATGAGCGAACGCGGCTCTCATCAACAATTAATTGGAATAGACGGTTGGTATAACGATATGTACCATAAGCAACAGCTTGAGAAAAAATTAGATGGGGAGGGAATGTAATGGCCGAACAGAAACAAACAGCCTTTTCCACTAGAGAATCAGGTCGGATATTGCTAACCCTGATGCGGTTTGCAAAACCGCATAAATTTCTTTTTATTATTTCTTTTGTGTTCCTGGCACTAAGCTCAGCAATTGCTGCCTATTTACCTATCATTATTCAACGTTACATTGATACGTATCTAACAAATGGTACAGCAACAATGGATATTACTATTCGTGTGGTAACCTTTTATGGAGTATTAACTGTTCTTAAAGCAGTATTTTCTTATGGGAAAGACTTTCTCTTTAATACGGCTTCAGAAAGAACGGTAGGAAACATTCGAAATCGATTATACGAAAAAGTTGGTTCACTGGGAATGAGGTATTTTGACCAAACACCTGCGGGTACAGTTGTTTCTAGAGTGACAAATGACACGGAGACTATTAAAGAGTTTTGGACAGTTTTTTTAAATATGTCTAATGGATTATTTAGTGTTATTTCAATTACGATCGCTATGTTTGCGTTGAATTGGCGTATGGCGTTAGTCTTTCTTTTCTTTATTCCTTTCATTATTTGGATGGCTGGAGTCTATCGAAAGAAAAGTACTCTTGTTTACAGTCGTATGAGAAGTGTATTAAGTCAATTGAATGCTAGTTTAAGCGAATCTATCAGTGGAATGAGTATTATTCAAAAATACCATCAAGAAGATAATTTTATAGAAGAGTTTGACGAAATCAATCAAGAGTATGTGGCCTCTCGTCGTTCGATGTACAGTATGAACGCTTTATTATTAGCACCAGCTATCAATGTGATTGAATCTATCGCTTTAGTAGCCGTCCTGCTCATTTTTGGGTATCAAGATTGGAGTCAAAATGCGGTTGATATTGGATTGGTGTATGCATTTACCGCGTATTCTCGTTCATTCTTTCAACCCATTAGTCAAATGATGAATAGTTTAAGTTCTTTACAAGATGGAATCGTTGCTGGACACCGCGTTCAAGAATTGCTGAAAAGTGATGAACTCGCTCCTCAATCCACAAAAGAAGAAAAGGGCCAGATTACAAATGGACACATTCAAGTAAGCAATTTAAATTTTTCGTATGATGGCGAGAAACAAGTTTTGCGTAACATCAGCTTTGAAGTGAAACCAGGTCAAACAGTTGCTTTAGTAGGTCAAACTGGATCAGGGAAAAGTTCAATCATCAATGTATTGATGCGCTTTTACGAGTATCATGAAGGAGCGATAACCATCGATGGTTATTCCTTGAAGGATATGCCAATAGAAGTGCTTCGAAATGAAATGGGATTAGTTTTGCAAGATAGTTTCTTGTTTTATGGAAATATTGCGGATAATATCCGTATGTACAATACCTCCTATACTGAAGAAGAAATTAAGAAAGCAGCTGAATTTGTTTATGCAGATGATTTTATATCTGAAATGGAAAATGGCTATGCATCAAAGGTCATTGAACGAGGGGCAAGTTTATCTGCCGGCGAAAAGCAGTTGATTAGTTTTGCTAGAACAATTCTACGTTCTCCGCGTATTCTAATTTTAGATGAAGCGACAGCCAATATTGATACCGAAACAGAAGGTAAAATCCAAAAAGGTTTGGCCAATATGCGTAAAAATCGGACTTCATTAATTATCGCTCATCGATTGTCCACTGTTAAAGATGCCGATAAAATCTTAGTCTTGAACAAGGGTGAAATCGTTGAACAAGGCAGTCATGATGAATTAATCAACAAAAAAGGGACCTACTTTGATATGTATCAATTGCAGACATATCAAGAAAGAACTGGCGATTATTAAATAAATTAGCGCAACTTAACCATAAAAAAGACTGAATCACACATTAGTGGGTGCTGACCCCTAAAAGTTAGAGTTTAATATTATGCAGCCAACTGGCTGGTTTGAGTTCGGTATTCTACTGGACTTAAGCCAGCCAGTTTTTGTTTTGTGCGAATAGTATTATACCAATCGATATACTCTTCTATCTGTTTCTTAAGTTGATCGTAGGTAACTAGAGGCTCGCCGTGATACATTTCTTGTTTCATAATCCCAAAGAAATTCTCCATTGAGGCATTATCAGAACAGGTGGCTTTGCGAGACATACTCTGAAAGAGCTTATTCTTTTTTAAATGGTGTCTCCATTTATTATGCTGATAATGCCAGCCTTGATCAGAGTGAATCGTAGTGCGAACTGTCCCGTTCTCTTTTACAATTTGAATGGCTTCTACTAGAGGACGTAATACTAAATCTAATGTTGGTCGTTTACTAATACCAAACGAGATGATTTCTCCATTATATAAATCATAAATTGGGTTAAGATAAAGTTTCTGATCATCAAGACATTTGAACTCAGTTATATCTGTCACTAATTTTTGCAATGCAAGCGGAGTAGAAAACCGTCGGTTTAGTAGATTTTTTGCAGTTTTTCCAACGGTTCCTTTGTAAGAGTTATACTTTCGAGTCTTACGAGTAAATTTAATACACTTCAGATCTAACTCTTTCATCAGCCGATAAATTTTTTTATGATTGATCACTAGTCCAGTTTTATTTAATTCATTCGTGATCCGTTTGTATCCATAGCGTTCTTTGAAGCGATAAAATAGCTCTGAAATCTTATTTTTTAGAGCTATATCTTGTTCGTCTGTGTTCAATCGCTTTAAATGATAATGATACGTCGCTTCGGGAATATCTACAACTACAAGGACATCCTTTAATTTGTATCCTTCTTCTTTGAGCTCGAATGCCAACGCCGCTTGTGCTTTTCGAGGTAGGCATCCGGATTCTCCTCGTAAGCTTTTAACTTTTTTAAGTAAGCATTCTCTAAGCGTAGAAGCTCATTCTCATGCTTAAGTTCTTGCTCTTTAGACATAGTTTCTTCACTTTCTATTTTTTTCTTTGGATGTTTAGACATAGGAGGTCGCCCCTTTGGTTGAAATTTCAGGCCTTCTATACCTTTTTTATTAAATGCACGATTCCAGTTCGCAATGATAGAGAATTCTCTGATTCCGAAGGAATTAGCCGTTTCTTGATAAGAAGCACCTGTTCGTTTCATAAATTGTAATACATCTAGTTTGAAATGAACAGAATAGACTTCTTTTGTTTTTTTTCGGATTAGCCCTTCTTTTCCATAATGAGTATAAAGATTGACCCATTGTTTTATAGGTGATGAACTTGGCATACCATATTTTTTTGCCAATAGATCATATGTCAACGTTCCATTTTGATACTCCTTTACAATTTTTAATTTTAAATCAGCATGATATTTAGCCATACAAAAAGACCCCCAAAAATTAGATTATTTACTCTAACTTTTGGGGGTCGGTACCGTGTCGGTCTTTTTTATGGTTCGTTTTTTAATTAGTAGAACCATATATCTAGAAAATACAATGAGTGAATATAAAAACCAGTTAAACAAAATCATCTAGAGGCTGCCAATCTTTATTGGCTAGTAGGATTGCAGCATTCACAATTGGCAAACCAAAGTATGCAGAGTATAATGATAAAATGGTACTGATTTTTGAAGAAACGAAAGCAGGCAACAAAAACTTACCGAAATTCATTTTAAAAGATATTCATTTGGTGGTTAAAGCATTTAGTAAATAGAATGTGACTAGCGACTTAGAGTTGCTACAAAAACAATGAAAATAGGTCTGTAGGATACTTAGTTGGATGTACGCATTAATTTGAATTGTAATAAATTAAGCAGAAGAAAATTTTATAGGGGGCAGCGTAGATGACTTTTTTAAGTGATATCGAAATTGCAAAAAAAAATACAATGAAGCCAATTGTTGAAATAGCAGAAAAATTAGGAATCAATTCAGATTCATTAGATAGGTATGGAAAGTATAAAGCTAAGTTAGACATTAATGAATTGGAAAGATTAAAAGACGAACCAGATGGGAAGTTGATTTTGGTGACAGCGATGACTCCCACAACAGCTGGAGAAGGAAAAACAACGACATCTGTTGGATTAGCCGATGCTTTGAATAAACAAGGAGAAAAAGTGGTTGTTGCATTAAGAGAACCTTCACTTGGACCTGTATTTGGAATGAAAGGCGGAGCTGCTGGTGGCGGTTATGCTCAAGTTGTGCCGATGGAAGACATTAACTTACATTTTACTGGCGATTTCCACGCAATTGGAGCAGCTAACAACTTACTTGCTGCTTTAATAGATAATCATATTTTCCATGGCAATGCTTTGGATATTGATAGCAGAAGAATTACTTGGAAACGAGTTGTTGACATGAATGATCGTCAATTACGTTATATTGTTGATGGCTTAAACGGCAAAGCAAATGGTGTCCCAAGAGAAGACGGATATGATATTACCGTAGCTTCAGAAATCATGGCGATTCTTTGTTTGGCCGATAGCTTAGCCGATTTAAAAACTAGAATTAAACGAGTGGTTATTGGGTATTCAATAACCGGGAAACAAGTTACAGCGGGTGAGCTAAAAGCTGAGGGTGCAATGACGGCCTTATTGAAAGATGCTATTCGTCCTAATATTGTTCAAACATTAGAGCATACACCAGCAATTATTCATGGTGGCCCATTTGCTAACATTGCTCATGGTTGTAATAGTGTACTTGCAACGAAAACAGCTTTGAAATATGCTGATTATGTTGTTACAGAAGCAGGATTTGGTGCGGACTTAGGTGCTGAAAAATTTATTGATATCAAATGCAGGAATGCCAATTTGGAACCAGATGCAGTTGTTTTGGTAGCTACTATTCGGGCATTGAAAATGCATGGTGGCGTAAAAAAACAGCAGCTATCAGAAGAAAATATAGAAGCCGTTAAAGAAGGTTTACCTAATCTATTGAAACACATCAGTAATATTAGAGATGTGTTTGGATTGCCACTAGTCGTTTCAATTAATAAATTCCCAACTGATACACAAAATGAAAGTGATGTAGTATTGAAAGCTTGCCAAGAAATCAATGTACCAGCGGTCTTATCTGACGTATGGGCAAAAGGTGGCGAAGGCGGCTTAGAAATGGCAGATAAGGTCAAAGAATTAGCAGATAGAGAAAACAATTTTAAATTCGTTTATGAATCTGAAGACTCTATCGAAGATAAGTTGCACAAGATCACAACAAAAGTATACGGGGGTGACGGAGTAGAATATTCAGTTGAAGCTAAAAAAGAGTTAAAACTGTTAACTGAAAATGGTTACGGTCACTTGCCTATATGTGTAGCTAAAACACAATACTCTTTATCAGATAATAAAGATTTATTAGGTAGCCCAGAAGGGTTTACAATGACTATCAAAAACTTGAAAGTATCTGCTGGTGCCGGATTTATCGTAGCACTAACAGGAGCCATTATGACAATGCCAGGATTACCAAAAGTTCCTGCAGCCGAAAATATCGATATAGATGAATCTGGTGAGATTATAGGACTCTTTTAAACGAAAGAATAAAAAGACAAGCAAGATTGTGAAGGATAAAATTTTCTTTGCAACCTTGTTCGTTTATTTAATTAAAAAATAGTTAAAAACTCAAGACTAAGAGGAAGGGCTCCGTATTGTTGTCTTTATGTCTTCTCTTGTTTACGTAACGGTAAGTTGCATTGTTTTAGCAAGTTCTCATTTGGAAAAATCAAAAATTTGATTTATATCTTATCTTGTACAGAAATCATTTTTAAAATCGTACTTAAGACCGATTAATTATAAATGAGAGGCTACTATACTATGAATAGAGTAACTTATTTTACCGAAATAAAGCTCTAACTTGTAAGGTTAGTCAACTAAACAGCAGTTAGCTTCATTTCTTAGTTATAGGAAGAAGGAAGTCATTCATGTATTTCTTCTTCGCTATGGCGCTAATCTTATCATACCGACCGGTTAGTTTATCGTATCTTATTCATGCTTATCCATTCTAGTATAATAATGGGCAGACTTGCTATTAACCAATAAAGGAGGATGGAAAAATGAAAGCAATTCAAAAAAAAAATAAAAGACCCGTGGGACAAGTGGAAAAATTGATTCTTTCGCTTTTCAGTAAAAAAATAAGTAGGAAAAAGAAACTAATGGCAGCAGCTATAGTCTTATATATCATTAGTCCTTTTGACTTCATTCCAGATTTCATTCCCTTAGTAGGTTATGCGGATGATGTGATTCTTCCAATCTTACTAATGATTACAGATAAGCTACTTTCAGAAAATAAAGAATCAACAAGAAATCAACCCATCAAAGAAGCAGAAAAGATTTAATTTTACTGAATGAGTGAATTAGATTTAAAACGAAATAAACAAATAGACAATAGAGGCCGGATGTTTCCTTAACCTCTATTTTTTATTGTACTAGATGCAACAGGCTATCGGAAATATCTGTCTAAAATGAGGCGGTGAATGGGCCACAATAAACAGGTTTAAATAAGAATAAGCCTATCGAATCAAGCATTTCTTTAGTTTTATAAAAAGATTTGAAAAGCATTGTAGTTGCTTATTGTTTTTACTATAAGGATAGATAAAGTATACTGAAATTAACAATGTGTGCAATTCAATAAATTACATAAAAGAAGGTGATAGAATGTTTACCAATAGACGCTTAACAGAAGCCTATAAGCATGCTAGAGTGGAATATTTTGATGAGAACTCGAAATACATCTTTTTTAGTGATGTCCATAGAGGAAATGGAAGCATGTCAGATGAATTTGCGCGAAATAGAAATATCTATCATCATGCACTAAAATATTATTACAAAAATGGCTTTACTTATGTTGAAGCAGGCGATGGCGATGAATTGCTAGAGTATCCAGATTTTAAATACACCAAAAATGCGCATCGAGAAATATTTGATGTGATTAAAGATTTTTTTGATGAAAATCGTTTGATACGCCTATATGGCAACCATGATTTGTTATTAAAGAATAAAAAATATGTAAAAGAAAATTATTATACGAATTATGATGAATACAATGAAGTCTTTTTTGATTTTCTTAAAGGATTGAAACCGATAGAAGCCTTGGTATTAAGAAACTTAGAAACGGGACAAGAAATACTAACCGTACACGGCCATCAAGGAGATGCAGCCAATGATCAATTTGCATTTTTCACAAGGCTTTCAATAAGATATTTTTGGAAATTCTTGCACGGATTTGGCATGAGAAACCCATCCAGTCCTATAAAGAACATTACAAAACGACACAAAATTGAAAAAAACTTTAATAAATGGATTAAGGAAAATAAAATGGCCTTAATTTGCGGACATACGCATAGATTTAAATACCCTAAAAGTGCAGATCTTCCTTATTTTAATTCAGGCTGTTGTGTTTATCCCAGTATTATTACGTGTATTGAATTGACTGAAGGACAAATTCAATTGGTAAGATGGAAAATTAAAGTGAATACAGATGGTGTACTGGCAATTGAAAGAGATGTAGTGAGAGGCCCTGATCCAATTGAAACATTTGATATTAGGTAAGTGACAACATTATATGAATCGTTGATTGAGAAAGCAGGCATGCACTTATCCACGTTGGAAGAACATGATAATAAAGTTAAAACAACCTGTTAATGAAAATCACTTGAAAAGAGAAAAAGAGTAAAGAAATTTTCATTAACAGTCTGAGTGTATGGTTCATGTCGTTTTTTTTTATTTTATAATGGATTCAATTTAGTTATACTATTCTTAAAAAGCGCATTCTTGACCGTATTATTTCGCATGCTTATACCAATGTTGAAAGTTACACATTAGTAACTTTTTTTAATATCGCTCTTTATATAGTGGCCTATTCTGAGCTAGTATTCAAGAGAATAAAAAGGAGTAGAAACTATGAACCCAATGATTGAAGTTAAAAACTACACTAAAAAATATGGAGAGTTTACTGCAGTTGACAATGTTTCTTTCAATGTAAAAGAAGGAAGTATCTTCGCCTTTCTTGGACCAAATGGAGCTGGGAAAAGCACAACAATCAATACCTTAGTGACGATGATGGAAAAAACATCTGGTACATTGACGATTGATGGAAAAGACGTTTCAACTGAAAAAGATGAAGTGCGAAAAGCGATAGGGGTAGTTTTTCAGTCCCCAACATTAGATGAAAAAATGACAATCACCGAGAACTTGAATATGCATTGCGTTTTTTATGACATTCCTAAAAAAGAAGTCAAAGAGCGCATCCATTTTGTATTGGATTTGGTTGATTTGCTTGAATGGAAAGATAAAATTGCAGCGACTCTATCTGGTGGAATGAAAAGACGAGTGGAGATTGCTCGTGCACTTTTACATTATCCAAAAGTTTTATTCTTAGATGAACCAACATCTGGTTTAGATCCTCAAACAAGAAATAAAATGTGGGAATACATCACAAGACTTCAAAAAGAAAAAAATATTACAATTTTTTTAACGACACATTATATGGACGAAGCAGAAATTTGCGATCATGTTGCAATCATGGATAATGGGAAAATTATGGTAGATGATACACCGGCAAACTTGAAACGTCGTTACACAAAAGATAAAGCGATTGTACAAGTGAAAAATTCAGATTCTTTTGAGAAAGAATTAGCAAAAGAAAAATTCACGTATAAAAAAGAAAAAGAATTTTTTTATGTAGATGTTGATATAGATGACATACAACAGTTTTTAGATGTTATACAAGAATTTAAAAATGAAGTAATAGATTTAGAAATCAAAAAAGGAACATTAAATGATGTGTTTTTAGAAATTACAGGTAAAGAAATAAGAGAGGAGACTTCAGAATGAGAACCATTACAGCCCTTTGGTTGAGAAATATTCGAGGATTCGTTCGTGATCGAGTAAAATTAATAACTTCACTAGTTATTCCGTTTTTTTTCCTTTACATTTTTAAATCAGTTTTTAAAATGGATCAAGTAGAAGATCCAACAGCTTTTTTATTAGCAGGAATTGTTACAGCAACAGTTTTCCAAACATCGTTAAATATTGCGACATCTACAATTGATGATACGGTTTCCGGTTTTATGAAAGAAATATTAGTTAGTCCTACTAGTCGTTTTAAAGTAGCGTTAGGACAAATATTTTCAGCAGCTACTATTGCGACTACTCAAGGCATTCTTATTTTAATTATTGGCTTATTTACGGGATTGAGATTTGACCATTGGGCAACAATCATTTATGTTCTACTAGCGTTAATTTTGGTAGGTTTGGTTTTTTCAGGGTTAGGTTTGTTTTTAGCTTCAATGGTAAAAAGTTCTTCTACTTTCCAAGTCGTACAGCAAGCAGTTGTATTGCCTTTTACATTTTTATCAGGAGCCTATATTCCACTCGCTTTTTTGCCTGATGTTCTTAGATATGTTGCCTATTTTAATCCTATGACGTATACGACAGCTTTTTTTAGAACCATCATGTTAGAAAAAGGTAATTTAACCCAAGCAGGTTGGTTGGAGCTTGGTTTAGCATTTGATTTTAATGGTGTTATAGTGACACCTTGGATGAGTGGATTTATTATCGCTGCTTTTGGAACTTTATTCTTATTATTGGCTACAAATTCTTTTGTCCGTGCAGACTTTAATAAGATATCTCGCAATCCATTAGCTCGAAAATAATGAAGAGTTAGAACAACTTAAAAAGGAATCTTTAGCTAGATTAGCTAAAGATTCCTTTTTGTTTATCTGATTTAAAGGATTCTATTATCGTAGATTAAAAGCCAAAGAATAGTCAACAATACCTTACAAAAGCAAGGGGATTATAATACGGTACGTTAATAATGTTCATTAACTATTGAAAACGTGAAATAGAGATTCATGCAGGCATCAAGCTGACACAGTTTCATAAAAGGCAAGATTATCATAAATCCAGCCTAGCTGTTCTTGTATAGCTAAAGGATACAAGAACAACAAAAGGAAATTAGTACGAATTAGACGTATTTTAATAACTGTGTACACTTTTCTACACTTTAGTGAACTAGTCGTTATTATTAAATAACTAGAGTATAATGAGAAGAATACTCTAATTGGGTAAGGATATTTAATAAACGAATAGACAGATAGATAAAAAAGGAGAGATGTCAATGTTGTCAATTTATGAAGGCTTTTTTCTAAATCTTTGTGTGTTGATTGCTTCTCTATTCATTTACAAACAATTATTCAAAAAAATGACTAAAGAATACCAAACCAACTGTTCATCAATCATTACTGGGATACTAGGTGGTCTGTTAGGTGCTATTTTGATGCATTTTAGTATCGTAAGTGGGACAAATTCAATCATTGATCTTCGAATTATTCCATTGATGTTAGTTGTTCTTTACGCGAATGGGTTGTCAGTATCTATAACAGCTCTTCTGATTATCTTAACTAGGTTCATGGTAGGCATTAGCTTGCATTCATTCTTAAATATACTTTTTATCATTACATCATGGGCGCTTTTCTCTATTTGTTTTCAAAAAATTAAAAATCGTTGGGTCTCCATAGTGGTTATGTTGGCTTTGAGCAATGTAGTTTATACAATACTCATTATTTTGTTTCCAACTAATAAGTATCTTAACCTGCCTTTAATGATAAACTACTGGATTATTTGTATAGCGGGTGGGGTTGTTGCTGTTTACATCATGGATTATTTAACAGAAAGTGAGTTTCTATTTAAACAACATAAAAATTTTGCTTTTACAGATCCATTAACGGGTCTAAACAATGTTCGCAGTTTTGATCTAGCCTTTAATAAAGCAAAAAAAAGACAAATAGAAACTAATGAAACTATTTCTATTATACTCCTAGATATTGATCGCTTTAAACAAGTCAATGATACTTATGGACACACAGAAGGCGATGTTGTATTAAAAAAGTTAGCAGCTATTTTAAAAATGAATCAAGGTTCGTATGATGTTGTTTCTAGAAATGGAGGAGAAGAGTTTTCGATTTTGCTTCATGACTATAGCCTTAAAGAAGTACATGAGCGAGCGGAGTCATTAAGAAAAATAGTCGAAAATTCATTTTTTGTTATAAAAAATAAAACATTAGCAATCCATATAACGATTTCAGTAGGGATTACAACATACAGTGATACTACAAAAGAAATTGATCAACTGTATGATAATGCTGATCAGGCATTATATGCAGCGAAAAAAAGTGGCAGAAATAAGGTTTGTTTCTATACACAGGTTCCTTCAGTCTCACATTAAAAAATTCGAAGAACACTATATAATAAAATAGGGTTCTTTTTTTTGGGGAATAGTTCCATTTTTTTTAAACGATACCTACGAAAACGAAGTGAAGTTGCAGGTTTGTTTCTTTAGCTTTCTTTAACTTAATTTATATTAGTGGTTGCACATCGTATAGGGACTATATGAAATGAAATAAAAAAGTGGGGAAATAAATTTGTACTTATCGTTAGTAAAAATTGAACGATAGCTAATGCAATCTATTCAGTTAATGGTGATGATAAAAGGTACATAGCAGATAAAGGTTAGATCTGTCAGGATGTGTAGATTATTAAGTTTAATCAATGTAAACACAATTAATCTCCGTTTTTTGTCTGTTAGCAGATATAATGGTAGTTTTTCTCGTATATTAGGTTAAAACAAGTCATTTTTTATTCGAGTATGCGTTTATTGCTCCGTATGGATGGATTATTTTTCGTGATAAGCATGGTACGCATGCAATAGATGAGTACGTTTATTTACATGAACTTTCTGATAAATGTTATGCATATGAGTTTTTACTGTTCCGATAGAGATAAACAAAATAGCACTAATCTCATCATTACTTTTATCTGCTAAAATTTCATGAAAAATATCTTGTTCTCTTGTAGTTAAATGGTAGGTTTGACAAAAGGAGTTAAAGGTATTATTGGCTTGTTCAAATTCTTCTTCGTTAGTACTTAACTCTTCTTTATCATGATTAGGTAAAAAAATATTGTGAGTATTTGAACTAACAGGTGTATAAGAAATTTCAGGTATTGTATTATTTTCTCTAAGAGTAGGGAAGGTGTGTTTTGTTTCTAAATTAAACGAACTATTATTTAGATAGTTAGAGGTATGCTTGATAGCAGCAATGCTATAGATGATGCTTAGGATATCTTCTCCAATATTTCGATTATTTATTTTTAGTAATAAAGTGGAATAGATATCAAAATTAAAAATGACAATGGTATCTTCAATCAAAATGAACAAAGAGAACCATAATGAAATTTTGAGGAGCTTTGTATAACGATTAAAAAAAGAATCTTTATATAAAACAGGGTATTTTTTCACATGATACAATCCTGTACTAGCAAGATAAGCTAGATAAAGTTGGGCGGGTAGATAATAAAGCCAAACTTTTAATGCATTGTCATTCATCATAGGGATAAATAATAAGTACACAGCATAAGCAATCAAGATAAAAGAATCAATGTAATTTCTTTTTAGCTGTAAAATATAATAATTGATTATATAGTATGAAAAAGCAGTACCTAGAACAATAATTGTCTTAAAGGCAGGAACGTCCATGAATTGCATGTTGTAAGAATGACCAAAGCCGCTTAAAAACTCAGTCATATAAATAACCGTGTTATCAAATATAAAGAGCAAAAACATAATAGCAGTATACAGGTAGATTGGTTTCTTAGTTTTTATATAAATAGCAGAAATAGAAGTCAAAGAAATAGAATACAAAACAATTAAAATAATATTGTACAAAAAAGTGAGTTCTTTCATAATAAAACTCCTCTACTTATGGAATGACCGTACTTGAATTTAAGTTTAGTATACAAGAAAATGAAAACACTTTCAATGCTTCTGGGGAAACTTAATGTTGTAAAAAAGGAAGATGAAAAGACGGGTTTAGAGGAGTTTAGAAAAGTTTAGTTGATAATCTACCTTTAGATAGATTATCAACTTTGAGAATGAGTGTTAAATTAAGGACGTCAAATTGAGAACGTTCTCAACGGACGCAATATTATTATATAGGAGGAGAAAAAATGACATACGTAAAAGATTTTATCACAACGAAAGATTATACAAAAGAAGAATTGATGGATATTATTCACTTATCTCTGAAAATTAAACAAGCGATTAAGGCAGGGTATTATCCACAATTATTAAAAAATAAAACATTAGGTATGATTTTCCAGCAATCCTCTACTCGCACAAGGGTTTCTTTTGAAACAGCAATGGAACAACTTGGTGGACATGCTCAATATCTAGCTCCTGGACAAATTCAATTAGGTGGACATGAAACAATCGAAGATACTAGCGTCGTTCTTTCTAAATTAGTCGATATTTTAATGGCACGGGTAGACAGGCATGAGAGCGTTTATGATTTAGCAAATAATGCAACGATTCCCGTTATTAATGGAATGTCTGATTACAATCATCCTACTCAAGAAATGGGAGATATCTGTACAATGGTTGAGTTTTTACCAGAAGGAAAGAAACTGGAAGACTGTAAGATTGTTTTTGTGGGAGATGCTACTCAAGTATGTACTTCTTTGATGATGATTACGACTAAATTAGGTATGGATTTTGTCCAATATGGACCGAAAAAATTCCAATTGAATGAACAGCTGCAACAACTTGCAAATAAAAATTGTGAATTATCCGGTGGATCATTTATGTTAACAGAAGACGAAGATGAAGCCATGAAAGATGCAGATTTTGTTTATACGGATGTTTGGTATGGTTTATATGATGCAGAACTTTCGGAAAAAGAAAGAATGGCAACTTTTTATCCTAAATATCAAGTGACTGATGCAATGATGAAAAAAGCATCTCCTCATGCTAAGTTTATGCATTGTTTACCAGCTTCAAGAGGAGAAGAAGTAACAGATGAAGTGCTAGATTCTGACTATTCTATTGCTTTTGAAGAAGCCGGTAACCGTTTGACAGCTATGAGGGGTCTTTTAGTTTACTTAATGGGAAAAGCTGGAAAACAACAGAAGTTTGATGAAGATAAAAAGGTAAAGTCAAAAGAAGAATTAAACGAAGTGCTTAAAGATCTTGACTTAGACTTCTTGTATCAAAGATAAAAATAGTGAATGTCGATAGGACTTACTTGTGGCTAGATTCAATCTAAAATAGCCACAAAAAGTTCTAATCACAAAAAAAGAGAGGTGCTTGTTTTGGATAAACCTAAAGAAAAGAAAAAGTTTAGAATGATAGATGCTGTTTTGTCCGTGATTTGTGTTGTATTTGTTGCAGAAGCTGCAGCTCCAGTGGCGGCTATTGGGAATTCTCAATATTTCTGGTGGATATTCTTAATGATTGGTTTTTTAGTACCGTATGGCTTGATTGCTTCTGAATTAGGAACAACCTACAACGGAGAGGGCGGATTATATGATTGGGTAAGGAAAGCATTTGGTCGAAAGATGGGAGCTCGGGTATCTTGGTATTATTGGATCAATTTCCCGTTATGGATGGCTTCTTTAGCTATTATTTTTCCAGAAATGATTTCCTTAATTAGCGGATGGGAAATTAATACAATTGTAGGTATTATGATTGAATTAATCTTTATTTGGATTGTTACAGTCATTGCTTTTTTTCCTATTAGTGATAGTGTCTGGATTTTAAATGGTGCAGCAGTGATTAAAGTGCTGCTGGCTTTAATAGTTGGAATACTTGGTATTTACGGAGCGATAACGTATGGCGTTGCTAATGAATATACCGTGCAATCTTTATTGCCATCGTTTGATGTTAAAAGCTTATCCTTTGTTTCTGTTATTCTCTTTAATTTTTTAGGCTTTGAAGTGATTACTACAATGGCTGACGATATGGAGAATCCTAAAAAACAAATACCGCAAGCGATTATTATAGGTGGATTAGTGATAGCAGCAATTTATATATTCTCAGCATTTGGTATTGGTGTAGCTATTCCGACAGAAGAAATTAGTACTAGCAGTGGATTAATTGAAAGTTTACAACTCCTAACTGGTAACCCAACAGGAATTTTTATTTCAGTTATGGGCATTTTATTTTTACTAACACTTTTTGGAAATATGATTTCTTGGTCGATGGGCGTAAATAGCGTAGCAGCATACGCAGCAGATAACGGAGATATGCCAAGTATATTTAAAAAAAGAAGAAAGAATGGTATACCCTTTGGAGCACCTATAATGAATGGGCTTGTTGCTTCATTTGTTGTGATTATCGCACCATTTATTCCGAATGAAGATCTATTCTGGAGTTTCTTTGCCCTTAATTTAGTAATGTTTTTATTGTCATACGTGCCAGTTTTTCCAGCATTTCTAAAGTTACGCAAGATAGATCCAAATACAGAGAGGCCGTTTAAAGTAGTTGGCAATAAAAATTTTTTAAGGCTATTAGCCTATACTCCAATGTCGTTAATAATCATTGCGCTTATTTTTATAGCTATTCCAATGGATAGCAGTTCAAGTACTCTAGAAGCAACTTTGCCAATTACAATAGGAGCGGTTGTTTTTATAGTGATTGGTGAGCTTATTATCAAAGTAAAGAAAATTGGTTGATCAAATTTAAAGGAAGAAGGTATGAATGATGAAAATAGTAAAAACAACTCCCAAAACAGATGGATATAGAATGCCAGGGGAATTCGAAAAACATGATGGTTGCTGGATGATTTGGCCTGAAAGACCTGATAATTGGAGATTAGGGGGGAAACCTGCTCAGAAAGTTTTTACGGAAGTGGCTGTTGCAATTAGTCAATTCGAACCGGTAACTATGTGTGTGAGCAACGAGCAATATGAAAATGCTAGAAATATGTTACCTGAACAAATTCGTGTCATTGAAATGTCCAATAATGATTCATGGATGCGCGATGTGGGAGCCACTTTTGTAATAAATGAAAAAGAAGTTAGAGGCATTGACTGGGCTTTCAATTCTTGGGGCGGTTTAGTAGATGGGCTTTATTTTCCATGGGATAAAGATGATCAAATAGCAGGTAAAATGTGTGATATAGAAAGATTAGATTGTTATCGGTTGGATGATTTTATTTTAGAAGGTGGATCCATTCATGTGGATGGAGAAGGAACAGTAATCGTTACTGAAGAATGTTTATTGAGTGAAGGGCGCAATTCCAGACTAACAAAAGAAGAAATTGAAGAGAGATTGAAAGAAAATTTGAATTTAGAGAAAATCATTTGGATTCCCCGTGGTATTTATAACGATGAAACGAATGGACATGTAGATAATATTCTCCACTTTGTGGCCCCTGGGAAAGTCGTTTTAGCCTGGACAGAAGATGAAGAGGATCCTCAATACGAGATTTGTCAAGAAGCCTATTCAATATTAAGTCAAACAGTAGATGCGAAGGGAAGAAAATTAGAAATCATTACATTAGATTTACCAGCTAATGTTTTAATTACAAAAGAAGAAAGTGAAGGAGTGGATGCTGTTAATGGAACACTTCCACGGGAAGAAGGAGATCGTTTAGCAGCTTCTTATGCCAATTTTTATATTGCTAATGGCGGTGTTCTCGTTCCACAATTTAACGATTCAAATGATAAGAAGGCTATTGAAACTATTCAAAAGGCATTTCCAAACTATAAGATAACTGGCATTTACGCAAGAGAAATTCTTTTGGGAGGAGGCAATATTCACTGCATCACTCAACAACAACCGAGTGTAAGTGAAAAAATAAGGTATGAATAAAAAATAATCAGATAGTTAATGAGGCTTGGACTGACTGACGTCCCAGTCTCTATTTTACGTTGGCTTGCGGAAGGATCCCTTTTTAGTGTAGACACTTAAAAAGGGATCATGAACGTTTATAAGGATTTTTTTTAAAACTATTTGACTTCTCTAAACTATGTGATAAAATGAATTAGTAAGTAATTCTTGTGAAGCGAATCACATACAAAAAATAACTATTTCATCATTAGATGAAATATGAGAGGTTGAGTTTAGTAATGGAAAGTAGAGTTGCGTATACAGGAAAAGATTATTTAAATAAAGTCTTAGCAGGTACAGCTTCAGGAATCGTTATTGGGTTGATTGCAAATGCGATATTGGGTTCAATCTTCAAGTCTCTTATACCCTATGGATCTGTATTCGAATTATTAGCCAATGTCGTGATGGTCATGCAGTTTATCACACCAGCAATTATTGGAGTTCTAGTAGCACTGCAATTTAAATTAAGCGGAATAGAAAGTGTCGTTATAGGGGCAGCTACCTTTTTAGGTTCAGGTGCTTACAAAGTTACTGAAACAGGAGTACAATTAGTTGGTATCGGAGACTTAATCAATGTTATGCTTGTCTCTGCTATTGCAGTATTTGTTACACGGCTTTTGCAAGGACGTTTAGGATCATTAACACTCATTTTAATGCCGATTATCGTTAGTGCTGGAGTAGGTACGTTAGGTTTGATTATGCTTCCGTATGTTGGACTGATTACTTCTTCAATTGGAAACGTAATCAACAGCTTTACTACTTTACAACCATTACTAATGACTATTTTAATTTCTATTGCTTTTTCAATCATCATTATTTCACCAATTTCAACTGTTGCGATAGGAATTGCTATTGGAGTTACCGGATTAGGAGCTGGAGCGGCGGCAGTAGGGATTACGGCATGTACTGCAATTTTAGTAATAGGTTCTTTACGAATTAATAAAACAGGGACAACATTAGCCATCTTGTTGGGAGCTATGAAAATGATGATTCCTAATTTAATTAAACACCCTAAAATTGTAATTCCAGTAGTTATGAATGCCTTTATTTCGGGAATCGGTGTCTATTTGCTGACAATTCAAGGCACACCACAATCAGCTGGTTTTGGAATCGTTGGTTTAGTTGGACCTATCCAAGCATTTAATATGGGAACAAGTATAATTAGTGTTCTTTTAGCTTACTTTGTGATACCTTTTGTAGGTGGTTATCTTATTGATTTTGTTTGTAGTAAAGTTTTGCATATTTACGAACATGATATCTTTGAATTTATACCAATTTCAAATTAAGTAAAATAAAATAGATAAACTAGATGGAGGAATAGTAAAAATGAAAATAGCAATTGCAGGTTCTGGAGCTTTAGGCTGTGGATTTGGTTACATGATGCAAAAAAATGGGAATGACGTTACCTTGATAGATTTTTGGGATGATCACATCAAAGCCATTCAAGACAATGGTTTGACAATAACGGTAAATGGAAAAGAAGATAACATGGTTATTCCAATAGGAAAACCTGTTGAAATTAAAGACACATTTGATGCTGTTTTTATTTTCACCAAATCAATGGGATTACGCCATATGTTAGAAGAAATCAAACATATCTTAACAGAAGATACTAAAGTTATCTGTTTACTAAATGGATTAGGACACGCCAAGACAATTTCTGAATACATTCCAGAAAAAAACATTATTATGGGAACAACACTCTGGACTGGTGGCTTAGATGCTCCTGGAAAAACGCATTTCATGGGTGAAGGCCCTGTGGAAGTTCAAAATGCTGATATCAACGAAAAAGAGGGTACACTTCAAATAGTGAAAATGATGGCTGACAGTGGGTTGAATGGTGTCTATAGTGAGGATGTTCATTTCACAACATGGAGAAAAGCTTGTGTCAATGGAACAATGAATGCTTTATGTTCATTATTGGACTGCAATATTAAAGAGTTATTCGAAACGACTGAAATTGATGATTTACTAAAAGGCATCGTTAATGAATTTTCAATTGTGGCTGAAACTGAAGGAGCTCGTTTAGACGTAGAAGAAACCATTAACTATTTAAAAGCGACTGCAGAAAAAGTTGGAGCACACTATCCTTCTATGTACCAAGATTTGAAAAATAGACGTTTAACTGAAATTGACTTTTTAAATGGCACGGTTGCAAAAGAGGCAGAGGATAAAGGCTTAGAAGCTCCCTATAGTAAGCAAATCACTCAATTAATTCATGCTAAAGAAGATATTTTGGGAATCAAACGTTAAGGTAAATAGTTATTTTTTTAAAATGGAAAGAGCAGCATAAAATTATATGAGTTGTTTAGTAAGAAAAAATTAAAAAATAAAGAGCTAGCACAGTATATACTGTGCTAGCTCTTTATTTTTTTTGATTCTTAGATAGTTTGTTTTCACAACCTATTAGATATTAAAATGACCCAATAGCGTAGTTATAAGTTGACAACAACTCAAATGTGTCATACTATATGTTTTATATGATGCACTATCGAAAGGAGTTACATGATGGACTTAAGCGAACGACAAAAAGACATTATTGAAATTGTTAAAAAAAATGAACCCATTTCGGGAGAAAAAATTGCTGCGTTACTAGGGTTCTCTCGTTCCACTTTGAGACCTGATTTATCACTCATGACATTGAGTGAATTATTAATTGCAAAACCTAAAGTAGGTTATTTCTATAATGCACATAGAGTAGAGCCGTTTATAATCAAGGATATAAAAGAAAAAAAAGTAGAAGATGTTATGAGTATCCCTGTAATAGTAAGCTCTGACACGTCCATCCAAGATACGATAATAAAAATGTTTTTAGAAGATGTAGGTTCAATCTACATTACAGAGCGCCATCATCTTGTCGGACTTGTCTCTAGAAAAGACTTATTAAAGACTGTGATTGGAAAAATGAATATCGAGGAAATGCCAATCAGTATGGCAATGACTAGAGTGCCCAATGTTGCCTACGCATTTAGTAACGATTCCGTTGAAAGTGCAACAAAAAAACTTGTAGAACATGAAGTTGACAGTCTTCCGGTCATAGAATTCGCTGGCGGAGAAGGGCCTAGACAGTTAAAAGTAGTTGGGAAATTTTCAAAAACATTAATTAGTCGCTTGTTTTTGAACATTATTAAAAATGAAATGTAGGAGGATTATATGAAACCTGTGGCAATTTATCTTATTTCTGACTCAATTGGGGAAACCGGCGAGCAAGTCATACACTCCATACTTTCTCAGTATTCTTTAGAAGTGGAAGAAATCAAGAAATATACTCATGTATTAACTAAAAAAAGATTAGAGACAATCCTTATTAGCATTTCTCAAGAAGAAAATGCGGTTGTTTTTTATACATTGGTTCAAGAAGAATTAAGAAAGTATTTAACAGAATTCTCAAAGAAGCAGTCATTTTTTTTAGTAGATATTTTGGGGAACGGCTTAGCTGTCATCGAGCAGGCAACCTCTTTAAAGCCATTAGGAGAACCGGGTATTATTCGGAAAATGGACCAAGAATATTTTAATAGGATTGAAGCAATCGAGTTTTCTGTCCGATACGACGATGGGAAAGATCCAAGAGGGATACTAAAAGCAGATTTAGTCATCCTAGGGGTATCAAGGACTTCTAAAACACCTCTTTCCATGTATTTAGCAAATAAAAATATTCGGGTTGCAAATATTCCACTTTTTCCTGAATCTGAACCACCAAAAGAAATTTATCAAATTTCACCAACTAGAGTTATTGGTTTAACCAATGCTCCTGAAAAATTAAACAGCATAAGGAAAGAACGGTTGAAAAATTTAGGATTGCCACAAAATGCTAGTTATGCTGAAATGAATCGTATTTTTGAAGAACTAGATTATGCTGAAAAAATTATGAAGAAAATTGGTTGTTTAATCATAGATGTTTCTGATAACGCTATAGAAGAAACAGCAAACTTAATTTTTGACTACATGAAAAAAACAGATACTACTCTATTCAATAACAATTAAAGACAGGGATAATGTTGGATAGAAGAACGTAACACATTTGCCGACAAAATAATAAATAAAAGAAAGAGGTTGAAAAAATGACTGAAAAATATGTTTATAACTTTAATGAAGGTAAAAAAGAAATGAAAGATTTACTTGGCGGCAAAGGAGCAAACTTAGCTGAAATGACTAAGATATTACTTCCTGTTCCTCCAGGCTTTACATTAACTACAGAAAGTTGTAACCGTTTTTTTTCTGAAGATCAAACTATTTGGGCTGGTTTAGATAAAGAAATCAAAGATCACTTAAAAGATTTGGAACAGATGACAGAGAAAAAGTTTTCAGATTTAAAAAACCCTTTGCTTTTATCTGTTCGATCAGGAGCAGCTCAATCTATGCCAGGTATGATGGATACTATTTTAAATTTAGGGTTGAATGATCGCTCAGTCATTGGCCTGGCTAATACGACCTCTAATGAGCGTTTTGCTTACGATAGTTATCGTCGCTTCATACAGATGTTCTCAGATGTCGTCCTAGAAATTCCTAAAGTACAATTTGAATCTATATTAGAAAAAGCTAAAAAAGAAAAAGGAGTCAAATTAGACAAAGAACTTGATGGGGACGATTTAAAGAAGATTGTTAAAAAATATAAAGAAGTATACTTACAAGAAACGGGAGAAGACTTTCCACAAGAACCGATGGTACAGTTGATACTAGCTATTAAGGCGGTATTTGCATCATGGGATAATCCTAGAGCTGTTTTTTATAGAGACATGCATGCTATCTCTAAATTAAATGGGACTGCTGTCAATGTACAATCAATGGTATTTGGAAATAAAGGAGAATCTTCTGGTACAGGAGTAGCGTTTACTAGAAATCCTGGAAATGGGGATAAAAAGTTATTTGGTGAGTTTTTATTAAATGCACAAGGAGAAGACGTTGTCGCAGGTGTTCGTACACCAAATGAGATAGCGGAACTAAAAACACTGATGCCCGAAGTCTATCAACAATTAGAAACAGCAGCAGAAAATCTTGAAAACCATTACAAAGATATGCAAGACATTGAATTTACCATTGAAAATGATGAACTCTTTTTGTTGCAGACAAGAAATGGAAAAAGAACAGCACATGCTGCGATTGCCATTGCTGTTGATTTACATCAAGAAGGGAAAATTACTAAAGAAGAAGCGATAGTGAGGATCAAACCTCAACAATTTGAACAATTGCTACACCCAAATTTTGATGCAAAAGCTATCGATAAGGCAAAAGCTTTAGCAAAAGGACTTGCAGCTTCTCCTGGAGCAGCTTCAGGAAGAATATGTTTTACTGCTGAAGCAGTAGAAGCAGCTTTTGAAAAAGGCATAAAAACTATTTTGGTGAGACAAGAAACTTCTCCTGAAGATATCTCTGGAATGGTGAAATCAGAAGGGATTTTGACAGCTAGAGGAGGAATGACCTCTCATGCTGCAGTAGTAGCCCGTGGAATGGGTAAATGTTGTGTTGCTGGTTGCTCAGAGGTGAGAATCAATGAAGATGAAAAAACGGTGCAATACAAAGGCGGAGTTTTAAATGAAGGAGCTATCATTTCCTTAGATGGAACAACAGGAATAGTTTATCTCGGTGATATAGAAAAAACTAATCCGACTTTAGGAGGGAAATTCACAGAGTTGATGGATTGGATTGATGAAATAAAAACAATGTCTGTTCGAGCCAACGCAGATACGCCAGAAGATGCGAAACAAGCATTAGAATTTAGTGCAGAAGGGATTGGACTAATCAGAACAGAGCATATGTTTTTTAAAGAAAATCGTATCTCTTCAGTCAGAAGAATGATTTTAGCTGGAACAATTGAAGAACGAGCAAAAGCGTTAAACGAACTATTGCCGATGCAAAAAAATGATTTTTACCAAATTTATCATGTTATGGGGGGACTGCCTGTAACCATTCGCCTGTTAGATCCGCCTTTGCATGAATTTATGCCTGTTAAAGAAGAGGAAATTCGTCATTTAGCTGAAACAATGTCTTTGAGCCAAGAGGAATTAAACGGACGTATTGATGAATTGCATGAAGTAAATCCTATGTTGGGACATCGAGGCGTTCGATTAGGAATAACTTATCCTGAAATTAGCAGAATGCAAGTAAGAGCCATTATGGAAGCTGCTTTAGAGTATCAGACGGATAAAAAAATCGAAATTCAACCAGAAATCATGATTCCTTTAATTAGTGATGTAAAGGAATTAGTCTATATTAAAGCAGAAATAGAAGATGAAATTAAAAAGATATTCACAGAGAAAGGCCAGACACTTAAGTATCATATCGGAACAATGATTGAAGTTCCGCGAGCTGCATTAACAGCTGATAAAATTGCAGAAGAAGCAGATTTCTTCAGCTTTGGAACCAATGATTTAACTCAAATGGGATTTGGTTTTTCAAGAGATGACTCAGGTCGTTTTATTTCTGAATACATGGATAAAAATATTTTAGAAAAAGGACCATTTGATACTATTGATCAAGAAGGTATTGGCCAGCTAGTAAAAATCGCTATTGAGAAGGGTCGCCAGACCAAACCAAATTTAAAAATTGGTATTTGTGGCGAGCATGGTGGAGACCCTGCATCTATTGAGTTTTTCCAAAGACTAGGACTAAATTATGTCTCTTGCTCTCCGTTCCGTGTACCCATTGCTCGTTTAGCAGCTGCTCAAGCAGCGATAAAGTATCGTTAATTTAAATAAAAATAGGATAAATGAGTTTTTTTATCAAAAAAATAGTGATGTAACTAGTGTAACAGGTTGGATTAAAAAAAATCTAACCTGTTTTTTCTTTTTTCATTAACTAATATCAGCATTGTACAGGGAAATCTTATTTTAGTTACAGTTCTAAGCAGATTCCAGTATAATATGACTTAGAGATGAAACTTACTAAGAAGTCATTTATTTTTATAAAATAGGGGGGTTAAGTATGAAGAAGATTGGAATGATACTAGCAGTAATGCTCTTAGGTGGTTGTGCGAATCAAGTTGTTGAAAATGAAGAGAATAGGTCATCAGTGGTAAATGAACCCAGTTTATCATCATCGAAGGAATCATCCAGTTTACGAGACGATTCCAGTGAGGAAAAGAAGATTTCTTTTGTTGGAGTGGGAGATAATTTGATTCATGATGTTATTTTTGAAGAAGCACAATTGAATAATGGCTCTTTTAATTTTAAACCAATGTTTGAAAATGTAGCGGAGGAAATCGAACAGGCAGACTTAGCCTTTATCAATCAAGAAACATTAATTGGCGGAGATGCATTTGGTTTTTCTGGTTACCCTGCATTTAATACACCAAGTGATATGGCTGATAATTTAAATGAGTTAGGGTTTGACTTAGTAAATGGAGCTTCGAATCATTCATTGGATAAAGGAAAACAAGGGGTTTTAAATACGATAGAAATATGGAACAAACAAGAAAACATGATTTTTACAGGGGTATTTGCTTCTCAAGAGAAGCGTGATGCAATTCCTGTTATTAAACGAAATGGAGTAACGTTTTCATTTCTTGCGTATACTTATGGTACTAACGGGATTAAGCCGGATAGTCCTTATCGTTTAAATTACTTTGACGAAGCTTTGATTACTCAAGATGTGGAAAAGGCAAAAGAAGTGAGTGATTTCGTTATCGTATCGGCTCATTGGGGTGACGAACAGATGTTGAAACCTAATGCATTCCAAATAGACTATGCGCAACTATTTGCAGATTTAGCAGTAGATGTCGTTGTTGGAACACATCCTCATGTGATTCAACCGGTTGAATGGATAGAAGGCAAGGATGGCAATCAAACATTAGTTGTTTATTCTTTAGGAAATTTCCTTTCAGCCATGTCAACTGGAACAGAAAACAATATCTTAGGAGGAATGGTTTCTTTTGATTTTGTAGTAAATAAGGGGGAAAAAGTTATAGAAAATGTTAATTGGGATCCTACAGTGATGCATTATATAGGCGATCAAAGCAATTATGTTGAATCAAGAAAGAACTTTAGAATTTACAAGTTAGATGATTATACTGAGGGGCTTGCAAAACGACACGTTCTTAATGGGTACCAAGAGAATCAAGTATCTAAAGCATCTTTACAGGGGACAACAGAAAACGTTATCGATGCTGAATTTCTAAAATAGACGTTCATAACCCATTAAATGAGCTAATTACCTGAATTATTCATAGCATTTTAGGGAACAAACTCATAAAAAGTATGTTTAAATCGTCTTTTCTTTTGTACGACGATCTATAAGAAAGCAGTGCCTAAATTTGTTCATCAAATAAAGCAAATGCGAATTAGGAATGAAGAGTAGCACCAAGCCAACTCTGATCAAATTTATCAAAAAAAATGACATAATAGACATTTGGTAGGTTTAGAGTAAGGAAATTAAGGTAGAATAGAAATAAAACTTGTTCTAAAAGAGTATTTTAAAAAGAAAGGTGAGAACTATGAACTATTACATCAAACAAAAAATTTTTTCTTGGAGCGATAAGTTTACAGTCAAAGACAGCCAAGGTAGAGATGTCTATTCAGTAGAAGGCGAGTTTCTTTCGTGGGTTAAGAAACTGCATGTGAGAGATATGAGCGGAAAAGAAGTGTTATATATTGAACAACAGTTATGGAAATTTTTGCCGACCTATTCACTGTATATTGACGATAAAGAACGAGCTAAAGTTAGCAAAGAATTCACATTTTTCAAACCGCGTTACACAATTGAAGGACCTGCGTGGCAAGTGGAAGGATCTATTTGGGAACACGATTATCAAATAATGAGCAATCAAAAAGTGATGGCAGATATTTCTAAAGAATGGCTAACATGGGGAGATACTTATGCCTTAGATATTAAAGACGAGGATCATGCATTATTAGCTTTAGGTGTCATCATTGTGATTGATTGTGTTATGGCAAGTCAACGAGCTGCTGCAAGCGGTGGATCTTAAAAAAACTGACTATTTTAAAAAAGCGTTCATAAAAATAATGAATACAATCAGATTTTTTAGATAATAAAGACAGAGATAGTAGTATAATGCTAAAGGATCTTTAAAAGATAAAAGAAAGCAAGTGTGTTTTCTCAATAAATTTGTGATTAAATTCACATGGAAAGAGGCGAATATGGGTTTCAATGTTTTAATGTACCATGAGTTTCGCGAATATAATGATTTAGATAGGACAAAGTCTTCAGCTATATCAGTTGCACAACAGTACCAGGATGCTCTACCAAAGGTTCTTTTCAGTTATTTGGATGATTTTAAAACACAGATGAATTATTTGAAAACAGAAGGTTACCATACCTTAACACTTCAAGAAATAAAAGATTTTTATGAAAAAGGAGTGAAGCTTCCCGAAAAATCAGTGTTGCTAACATTTGATGATGCTTTTCAATCAGTATACAAATACGCTTACCCTATTTTAAAAGAACAGCAATTCCATGCAGTCTGTTTTGTGGTATTAGGGTGGTTGTTTCAAGAAACAAAACCGTTTCAGATAGATCAATCCACCGTTATGAGCAAACAAGAACTTGAAAAAATGCGTGATGTTTTTGAATTGGCTAACCACACAACTAATTTACATATGAGGTATGAGGGTGGAAGAACTCAAATGCAGCGAGTTTCTCTTTCAGAACTGAAAGAAGATTTAACGGAATGTGGTGAATATGTAGATAGTTCAGATATATTTGCTTATCCTTTTGGAATTTATCAATCGGATGATGTGAAACGTTTAGCTGAAATAGGTGTCCACTATGCTTTTACTACTATCCCAGGTTTAAATACAAAGGAGACACCACTTTTAGAATTGCATCGCGATACGGTTACTTTGGGATGTACGCTAGAAGAATTTAAAAGGATAGTAGAAAGAAGCTGAAATAGATAAAAAAGATGTTATGCTACGGTTAATAACTTCAGTTAGATGGACAGCTAGCTTGTTCAAGTGGAAAAGAGAGCGGGAAAACTAGGGAAACAAATTAAGGTGAAAAAGCTAAACCGGATGAAGCGCTCACATCAGGTTCGTTACCGGCAGAATCGGCTATTCCAAACATTTTAGCGCAAGAAAATGGCTACTTTGAGAAGGAAGAAGTGACTGTAGAACGGACTTCTTTTAGCTCACTAAAAGATTGTATTGTAGCGATACAAAAAAATTGACAAGATAAAACAGGACTGTTAAACTAGTTTCACTTACATAAAAGAAACGAAATCAACAATTAAAAGGAGGAAGCTAAAATGAAAAAGATGAACTGTAGGAATGAGGAAGACTGTCTATGTTGTGTGAATCACTCATGTGAACAGGTTCAGTCCTTTAAATTAGCTTCTGATATACTGTCTTAACTAGTCTAATTCACTTATAGTAATCTTCTTTGTGTTTTTTGGAGAATTACATATTGTATTTGATAGTTGAAAGTGACTTCAGTATCATTGATTTGGTTGTATTTAAAGAGATGCTTTCTGTGTGCATGGGTTTTGAAGGCTCATGCACTTTTTCTGTACTTTTTTACCAACGAAGGGAGTTGAAAACATGTTATTTAAGTTAACTTTGTGTTGCAAACGATGTTAATATCTAGCCAATTAATTTATGGGATTTTTTTGATAGCAAACAAGGAATAGCATGTAAAAAAACAAGATAAAAGAGGGGTAAAATAGATGAATAAACATAAAAAAAAGAGTGCAATCATAGCAGCTTTATTCGTTGCGGTTATAAGTGGATGTGCAACAAATACGAACGAAGAGAAGACTGAAAGTCCTAAAGAAGAAAAACAAGTGTTACAAATAGCTGCAGAGTCAGAAATGGATACAATGGACACTACGATTTCAACGACTAATTTTACACCAATGAATAATGTCTTTGAAGGGCTAGTTGCATATGATCTATCGGGGGAAATAGTCCCAGCGGATGCAAAAGATATGCCGGAAATTTCGGAAGATGGATTAACCTATACATTTAATATTCGTGAAGATGCTAACTGGTCGAACGACACACCGGTTACAGCAGCTGACTATCTATTTGCTTGGCAAAGAATGGTTGATCCTGCTAATGGCTCTGGATATGCTTATTTATTTTCAGGAATCGTAAAGAATGCAGAGGCTATATTGAATGGCGAGAAGGAAGTTAATGAGTTAGGTGTTGAAGTGGTAGGGGATAAATCATTTAAAGTTACTTTGGAACAACCGGTACCTTATTTTCTTGATATGTTAACAATTCCTCCTTATTTTCCACAAAGTGAAGCTTTTGTGACAGAACAAAGCGAAAATTATGGATTAAATGCCGAAACAACGATTTATAATGGGCCATTTGTCTTGTCTGATTGGACCGCAGCTAAAGGTGATTCTTGGAAATACGTTAAAAATGATGCGTATTGGGATAAAGACTCCGTCAAGCTTGATGAAATCAATACACAAATTGTAAAAGAGGTTGGAACGGGTATTAATTTATATGATTCAGGACAATTAGACACTTTTTCTTTATCTGGAAACTTTGTTTCTCAATACAAAAATAATGATGATTTTAAAACAAATAATAAAGCTTGGATTTACTATTTGGAACTAAACCAAGAAGTACCGGAACTAGCAAATAAAAATATAAGAAAAGCATTAATGTTGTCTATCAACCGCCAAACGTTTACGGAAAATGTCTTGCAAGATGGATCTGAACCTATATATGGTCATGTTCCTAAGGGGTTAGCTAAAAATCCGGAAACAGGCATAGATTTTCGTGAAGAAGCTGGAGATATAGCCAGTTTTGATGTTGAAGAAGCACAAAAAGCTTGGGCAGTAGGTTTAAAAGAGCTAGGTGAAACGAAGATAACACTAGAATTAACAACTTCTGACAGTGAAGACAGTAAGAAATTAGCAGAATTCATTCAAAGCGAGTACCAAAAGAATCTGCCAGGTATAACCGTTAATATCCGTCAAATGCCTGATAACTCTAGACTGGACAATGTGAAAAAAGGCAATTATCAAATGGCTACCACATATTGGCTAGCAGATTTCGCCGATCCTATTAATTTTATTGAACGTTTTGATACAGCAATCAATCGAGGAAACTATTCGTTTGAAGATGTTGATCAATTGATTGAAGAAAGCAACCAACAGTTCAATGACTTGTCAGCAAGATGGGAAACAATGATTCAAGCTGAGAAGATTGCTCTGGGAGAACATTATGTAGATATCCCTATTTACCAAACAGCTGAACCGTACCTTGAAAAACCGTATGTAAAAGATATTTACCGTCCCGTTTTCGGTAGTAAAAGTTATAAATATACGTATATAGATAGTTCACAATAAAGAGTAGGAAAGTTATTTTTCGTTAGATACTATTTATATCTAATAATTAGATCATTAATTCCTATTATTTTTTAATTTATTACGTTTTAATTAGTATTAACAGAACTTGTCTATGCACTCCGTAAGTTGATTTCAGTAAATTAACTTACCGTTGAGCATGTAGATAGGTTCTTTTTTTGTCGAAGAATTATAAAAAGTATTAGATATGGAATAGTGGTTTCACTTGATAAAAAGATAAAAACAAATACATTCACTCAAAACCAGTTATTGTAGAGATTGCTAGCATTTAAGTAGACGGTAGAAATCAATCAGTAATATAGTTCTAATAATATTCGCTTTATTGATTCTTTATTATGGAAGTTTGTTACAATGAAAGCAATGATAGATAGTTTAGTATCAGATTACGGTTTAAAGATATTTGAGGAGGGGATACTGATGATTAAAGCTGTTATTTTTGATATGGATGGTGTAATTGTTGACACAGAACCCATTTACTACGAAAGGCTGCATGAATTTTTCAAGGTCAATGGCATTCATCCCGCTCTTGAAGAGTTAGATAAAATTGCAGGATCCAGTTCGACAGATACATGGGAGGCCATTCAACGTATTTGGGGTAAAACATTAGATAAAAATAAATATGAGCAGGATTACAATGATTATTTTAAGGATCGACCGGTTGCTAACAATGAAATACTAGACTCGGATATAAAAAAATTATTAGACTGGTTAACAAAGGAACAGTATCAGATTGCTTTAGCTTCATCTTCATCGATGAAAGAAATTCAAAAGGTACTAGAGGAGTGTAAGTTGGAACAGTATTTTGAGTCCATTTTAAGTGGCGATAGGTTTGAACAGTCCAAACCTAATCCTGAAATCTATTTTAAATCAGCTGCTCAGTTAAATGTAAAACCAGAAGAATGTCTCGTCATTGAAGATTCTACGTATGGTATTATAGCTGCAAAAGATGCAGGGATGTATGTTTTAGCTAAAAGGGATGACCGATTCAATTTCAATCAAAATCTTTCACATAAAATAATTGATCGTTTAACCGATGCAATAACGGAGTTGCAAGAGTTAAATAGCTAATGAACTAAAAAAATAGTAAAGAAGGCTATTGTGTTAGCTTTCTTTACTATTTTTGCTTTTGCGGATTAGTTTTATTAAAAATAATCTGCTAGCAAACAACGTTTGTTCATCATTTTTTTAATCTTAGGGATCTCTGGAGGGACTGCTAAACAACCAAGTTAATCCTAGGTTTGGTTATCGTGGATGGTGCAGTAACGAAGGTAAATCATTCGGTTGTTCATGTTAATCCAAAAGTAAGCTTCTTCTCGTTCACCAGATTTAAAGCCAACAAGAATCATTTGAACCATGTGCATACTTTTGGAGGGAGACAATGGATAACTTCACGACCAATAATAGACTCCGTTCGTGCAAAAGCCCAATCTTTGTCTACTGAATAGAATCGTACACGGTCATCTTTATCGACGAAAATCAGGTCGACAGGTTAGATACCAAAAACCCCTTTCCATTCTTTTAATTTTAGTATACCTGTCGGCAATACAATTTTTCCCTCATTCAATACGCCATTTTACTAATCATAATACTCTGTTTGGTCAATAGGGGGATTTTCAGCGATTGAGTGTGTCATACTATCCTTTATCTCTTAGATTATACGACTTTTTTTTTTGATTATAGCACAAATTGGTAAGCGGTTTAAAAAAGAGAACAAAACAAATGAAAATAACCTGATAACCCAAAAAAGTCTTAGAGTAGAACAGGTAGGTTCAAGATAATAAATGAGAAAGGAGTTAAAGTGCTTTACACGCAATACCCCTATGCGTATACTCAGGTAATGGTGATGAAAAACGAAAAAGTAAGTGAAGGAGTTTTTAGTTGTGTTGAATTTATTTTCGAATCCAGTTTTTATTCCTTTACTTTTAAGTAGCATCGGAATTATTTTGTGGTGGATCCTCTCTTCAACAACAGTAAGTGAAAAAAAGAGCGTATTAAATTTGCTAGTTGACAGAGTAGTTTATTTTTTACTGGTGGCTTTTATAGTGAATGCTTTATTTAATTTTCCTGAAATTTTAGCTTTACCGTATCGGTCATTGATATTATCGACTAAAGCACTATCATTGAGCCTACTTATCATAATAGCTTATAGTTATTGGCACTATCTTAAAGAATCCCTAGCAGATAATAAAATGATTGTTTCTGTGTTTCAGTTAGTTTCCTTATTAGGATTAGTCAATCAAGTCTATTATTACTTCTTATATAAGAGCCCTTTAATTGTTGGACTAATTTTACTGTTTTCAGGTTTACTCTTATTTTCTTCTATTGTAACCTTAAAAGGAAATGGTTGGGTGTATGCGAGTATGCTGGGGCTAGTACTCCATCTGATGGTAACTAGAAATCAAGCAGTTTTATATTTTGGTTTCGTTATTACACCAGAACTAGTTGCATTAATTTTAGCAGAATGGGGTATATTTTTAGTCATATTATTAAGGAGGCAAAGACAATCGGAACGGACGTAACTTCATGGGTAGCTTTTGGTGCGGGAGTTTTATCTTTTTTATCTCCATGTACGCTTCCGTTGCTGCCTTTATATATATCGTATATCACTGGCAAAAATGTTCAAGAAGTCAAAGAAAATCAATCATTTGCATTTAGAAAAAATGTTTTTTTACATTCTCTGGTATTCTTACTAGGAGTATCCGTTGTCTATATTAGTTTAGGTTTAGGAATGAGTTATTTAGGAGATGCATTTAGTCAGTTAATGACTGGTTCAATTAGCAGTTTATTGCAAAGATTATCTGGCTTATTAATTATCTTTATGGGTCTTTTGACAACAGGATTGCTTAAAATCCCCGCTTTATCAGGAGATTATCGTTTTTTGAAAGCAAATAAAACGATTAATTTTTCATCAACTTTTTTAGTTGGGTTAGGCTTTGCAGCTGGTTGGACTCCTTGTATTGGCCCTGTTTTTTCTTCGATTCTATTACTAGGTAATGCGGTTGGATCTCCTCCGCTGTTGTATTTAGGGCTATATGTGCTTGGTTTTTCATTACCATTCTTACTGGTCTCTTTCTTTATTGGTAAAATCAAAAATATCTTAAAATATAGCGATGTAATAATGAAAACAGGGGGAATTATCCTAATCTTGCTTGGAATGATGTTGCTTACGGGTACTTTGGAGAGTCTGTCTGAGTGGATGGCTCGCTTATTAGAAGGAACAAAATTTGAATTATTGGGATAAATGGGGTGCATGACATGAAAAAAATAATTTGGGCTATGTTAGCAATCGCCCTTGTATGGGTAATGGTTGATTTTGGAGTTAACATTAACCAAGAAAGACAAGATAAAAAACAAGCGAAAGCAGATACGAAAATACAACAACAAGCAAGTCAAAAAGAAGAAGTAGTAGAAGAAGGAAACAATTCAGGGCAATTAGCTTACGAGTTTGAAGCAGAAGATATGGATGGAAACTTAGTTAAGTTATCAGACTATCGAGGAGAAAAAGTATTCTTGAATTTTTGGGCAAGTTGGTGTCCACCTTGTCGAGTCGAAATGCCTCATCTAAAAGAGTTTTCTGAGACACAAGATGATGTTGTTGTATTAGGAGTAAATGTTACAACTTCTGAAACCGATTTAACTAACGTGCAATCTTTTTTAAATGAGTTTGACGTGGAGT
Organism: Carnobacterium funditum DSM 5970; assembly: GCF_000744185.1. Taxonomy (NCBI): domain Bacteria; kingdom Bacillati; phylum Bacillota; class Bacilli; order Lactobacillales; family Carnobacteriaceae; genus Carnobacterium; species Carnobacterium funditum. The sequence continues at coordinate 2,009,734 of NZ_JQLL01000001.1, forward strand.
ATAAAAATGTTTATGGCACACAAAAAATGTTTAATCTTTACCGTGTTCAATCGTTGCCAACGTCGTACATCATTGACCGAGAAGGAGTTATTCAAGAACGAATAGTAGGACCTGTCACACAAGATATACTAGATACAAAGTTTAATTTAATAGAATAATAATGAATCATCAATAGAAAGAAGGTAGAGTATGAATACATTTCCTCAAGCTAAATCATTAGAAGAAGTTTTAGCTTTTATCAAAGAGCATCATTTTGCTTTCGTTTACATTTCAAGAGATAATTGTGGCGTTTGTCATGCTGTTCAACCGCAAGTTCAAGAAATGTTAAAAGAATTCCCAACAATTCACCCAATTCAAGTTAACGCAGATCAAATCCCTGAAATAGCCGGTCAATTCACAGTTTTCACAGTTCCAGCACTCTTGTTGTTTGCGAAAGAAAAAGAAGTTCATAGAGAAGCACGTTTTGTCGTAATGGATGATTTACATGATAAATTTAGCCAGATTGTTGAATACAATTAAGTTTTTTAAATAAAGTTAACCAATAAAAAGCCTTATCATTCATTTGATAAGGCTTTTTATTGGTTAAATCAAAATTAAATAAAAGAATGTTCTAACTAAGTCTCAATTGTGAACAAGGTTGACAAAAACAAAAGATAACAAGCTGAAATAATTGAGAACAGTAGGATTTAAAAATGAGGTATGATATAAATAATGAGAGTAACGTAGTATAGTAGATACTAGAAAGGAGGTCTATATGGAAATGTCAAAAGGAACAACTTACTTATCATTATTTATCAGTTTATTACTAGCAGATTTTTTTATGCTATTCCGTTTCGCGACATCGGAGTATTTTTTTATTTATTTCTTTATTATCTTTGTAACAGCTTTATTAATGAACGTTTTATCAACATCTAAAAATTTTATCTTGGTTTTAACGATTATATTAGTCCTAGGATTTACATTAGTTTTCTTATCTGGCACAACCTTGATTTCTCAAGCTATTTTAATAAGAGAATACCTATTAATAATGGGTGCATTACTCTTGATGTGGTTACTTTTTACAGAAGTAAGGAAAAACGATAAAGAACTAAAAGAATTTAAAATAAAAGCAAAAGAATTAGAAAAATATGTCGGCTCATCTAATTTATTGACCATTTCAGAGTTTGAAAATCGCGTCAAATTTATTTCTACGGGTACACAAAGACGCAATGAAGAAAATTATTATGTGGTTTTTAAACCAAAAGAGGTTAATAATGCAACTGAGTCACTTTCATTTTTGTTAAAAAAAACACTCTTAAAAACTGTTCGCTCAGATTTTGATTTAGTAACGAAATTAACTGATGGCTCTTATCTTATTTTTTTACAAAATACAAAAGAAAAAGGCTGTTTAAAGGTCATAGAACGTTTATTTCAAACATTGAGAACGGAGCTGAACACGATTCAACTACCACTTAATTATGAAGTATTTGATCAAGAAAAAGGGTTAGCGTATTTTGAAAAAAATAAAGTTGAGGGATTGAAGAAATGAGAATATTAATGATGGTAATCATCCTTTTTTTCTGGTTGATGTTGATTTTTTATTCAATTTTGACACTGGCTGGGGTTATTCAGAGGCTAACGAGGAGCAAAAAAATAACATTAGACCATTACCCATCTGTCGCTGTTTTTATACCGGCTCACAATGAAGGAATTGTTATTAGTGACACATTGAATGCAATGGTAAAAATTGACTATCCTGGAGAACTAACGATTTATGTGTTAGATGATAACTCAAAAGATGATACTGCTGAAATTACACGAGAGTTCAGTTACTTATTTTCTAAAATTTGTTATGTAAAAGTGCCACCTGGCGAGCCCACTGGAAAATCACGCGTTTTAAATTATGGATTGTCTATTACTAAATCTGCTTATTTTCTTGTATACGATGCTGACAATCAACCAAATAGTGATGCAGTTATAGAATTGGTTCATGCAGCGGAGACGACTGAAAATGCAGCAGGAGCAGTAGGATATGTGCGAACGGTAAATGCCAATCAAAACTTATTAACACGTATGATTGCCATTGAATTTCAAGTTTTTCAATTACTAATGCAAAGTGGCAGATGGAAACTGTTCAGAGCAGGCTCATTAGCGGGAACAAATATGTTGTTAAAAAGAACTATTATTGAAGAAGCTGGTGGGTATGATCCCTATCAGTCAACAAGATTTTTTCAAAGAAAATAGTAAAGAGGATATTGAACAATTTATTCAAAAAGTTTTGTACATGAAACAAAAATACCTTTTTATTTATGCAACGGGATTTTCTGCAATAGCGGCCGAGTATCTATATAAGAAGCTATTAGTTTTAGGTAAAAAAACGATTATCGCAACTGGAACAGATTCGATTGGTGTGTTTGAAAATAACTTGGAAGACATTGGAGCGCTTATCGTAATTTCAAAGTCAGGAGAAACGCAACTTGTAATCGATAAATTACTTGTAGCGAAAGAACAAAATATATTTACCGTTACTTTTACAAAAGAAACGACAAATAGAGCAGCAACAGTATCTGATTTGAATTTTAAAATTGTTGATAACAATAAATTGGATGATCGAAATATGTTGCCGAATAGTTTCTTTCCTAGGTTATTGATGTTAATAGAGTATATGTTTAAAATGTACCTCGATGAGATGCAACAAGAAATTGAATAGTAAACCGAAACGTGTTTCAAAACGATGAAACACGTTTTTTATGTGCCCGAAAGGGTATACATTAAATCGCTTTCAAGATATGCTAGGTTTATCAAAAGAAATGAAACAATAAAAGTTGGAGGTAAAGATATGAAAGATAGGTTAATGGATGGGATGCAGCGTTTTTCCAAAGCAATGTTTATACCAGTATTGATTTTACCAATTGCAGGTATTCTAATTGCACTCGGTAATTTGTTTACAAATGCAAAACTAATTGAAACCGTTCCCTTTTTAGATAACCCTATTACAATGGGATTTGGATCTATTTTATCCGGATCATTGGTTTCAATCTTAAGTAATCTGGGGTTAATATTTTGTATGGGCTTAGCAGTCGGCTTAGCGAATAAGAAAAAATCAGAAGCAGGATTTACAGCAGTATTAGGCTACTTAGTTTTTGTTAACGCTATGAATAAATTTATGGAACTTAGCGGAGTATTGTTTGTAGGTGAATCACTGCAAGGTACCGGACAAACGATGGTTCTAGGTGTACAAATACTTGATATGGGTGTTTTTCTTGGTATTATATTAGGAATTGTAACGGCATTAGTACACAACAAATTCTCTGATAAAGAATTTAATAATGCTTTTCAAATATATGGGGGTACACGATTTTCATTCATTATGTTAATTCCAGTAGTTGTTTTACTGGCTATTGCCTTTACTTATATTTGGCCATTTTTCCAAAATGGTATTAACAGTTTAGGAACACTAATAAATCAAAGTGGAAATTTTGGGATTTTCTTATATGGCTCATTAGAGCGTTTATTGATTCCAACTGGACTACATCACTTAGTCTATACGCCTTTCTTGTATACATCTCTAGGAGGAATTCAAGAAGTTGGAGGACAAATTTTTGAAGGAGCAAGAAATATTTATTTTGCAGAAATTGCAGATCCTTCTGTTAAAATCTTATCTTCAAGTGTTATCTGGGATGCACGTGGCATATCTAAAATGTTTGGATTAATTGGCGCATGTCTGGCTATGTATCATACAGCTAGCCCTGAAAATAAAGGGAAAGCAAGAGCAATATTAATTCCAGCAGTAGTTACTTCATTTGTAGCTGGTGTAACCGAGCCAATCGAATTTTCATTCATGTTTGTCGCACCGCTATTATTTGCGGTACATGCGGTATTAAGTGGGCTGAGCATGGTTGTATTAAATGTACTGAATGTAAGAGCCATTGGACCAAATGGTTTTATCGATTTCTTATTGTACAATGTACCGTTAGGAATTGAAAAAACAGGATGGCCAATGTATGTTCTAGTAGGATTAGTATTCTTTGCTATTTATTACTTCACATTCCGATTCTTGATTACCAAATTTAAGTTTAAAACCATTGGACGTGAAGAGACAGGAAAAGAAACAAAATTATACTCTAAGAATGAATACAATGAAAGTAAAAGTAAAAAAGCAACCTCTAATGAAGCTCAACCTCAGGGAGGTACTGGGTTAGCCAGCACAATTGTTGCGGCACTAGGTGGACCAGACAATATCAATACAGTAACCAATTGTTATACGCGTTTAAGATTAACATTAGATCAGCCAGATAAAATAGATGAGCTGGTATTAAAAAATGATACAGGAGCAAGTGGAGTCATTATTAAAGATCACAATGTACAAGTCGTTTATGGGTTACAAGTAGAAAGTGTCAGAAAAGCTGTTGATCAGTTTTTAGGAAGAGAAGCAGAAGAAGAATAACTAAATGAGCTAATTTGAAAGGAAGTAATTAAAAATGAAAAAATTCTCAATCGTAATTGCAGGAGGCGGAAGTACGTTTACGCCAGGAATTGTCATGATGATGTTGGATAATATCGACCGTTTTCCAATAAGAACGTTAAAATTATACGATAATGATGGAGATCGCCAAGCGATTCTAGGAGATGCACTTGAAATCTTATTAAAAGAACAAGCTCCCGAGATTGAATTTTCATATACAACAGATCCAGAGACGGCTTTTACAGATGTCGATTTTTGTATGGCACACATCCGAGTTGGAAAATATGCGATGCGTGAACAAGATGAAAAGATTCCATTAAAATATGGCGTAGTTGGACAAGAGACTTGTGGACCAGGTGGGATTGCCTATGGAATGAGAAGTATTGGTGGCATGTTAGAAATAATTGACCATATGGAAAAATACTCTCCAGATTGCTGGATGTTAAACTACTCTAATCCAGCTTCGATTGTAGCGGAAGCTTGTCGAGTGATGCGTCCAACCGCTAAAGTATTGAACATCTGTGATATGCCGGTAGGAACATTAAGAAGAATGTCGCAAATCATTGAGAAAGACCCAAAAGACCTAGAAGTACGCTACTTTGGACTAAATCACTTTGGTTGGTGGACAAGTGTCAAAGATAAAGAAGGACACGAATATTTACCGCAAATACGTGAATATGTTGCTGAAAATGGTTATTTAACAAAAGTAGAAGTTGATACACAACACATGGATCAAAGCTGGCAAGAAACGCATAAAAAGGCTAAAGATTTATTAGCCGTGAATCCAAGATATTTACCAAATACGTATTTGAAATATTACCTTTTCCCTGATTATGAAGTAGCACATTCAAATTGTACGTATTCTCGTGCGAATGAAGTAATGGATGGAAGAGAGAAAACAGTCTTTACAGCTGCTAAAAAAATTGTTGAACAAGGAACAGCTAAAATTAGTGGATTTACAATTGATAGTCATGCCTCATTTATTGTTGACTTAGCTCGTGCCATTGCATTCAATACACATGAAAGAATGCTGATGATTGTCGAAAACAATGGCGCAATTGCAAATTTTGATGATGATGCTATGGTAGAGGTTCCTTGTATTGTAGGTAGTGATGGACCCGAACCGCTAACGCAAGGTAAAATTCCTGCTTTTGAAAAAGCTCTGATGCACCAACAATTAATCGTTGAAAAATTAGTTGTAGAAGCCTACATTACAGGAAGTTACCAAACATTATGGCAAGCACTAACGCTTTCCAAAACGATTCCTAGTGCAGGAGTCGCTAAAGAGATATTGGATGAGTTAATTGTAGCCAATAAAGGATTCTGGCCAGAATTGAACTAAAGAGAGTAGAACTGTTTGAGGCAAGAAAAGGGGAATGTATTCGCCTTTTCTTGCCTTTTTATGGAAAAAATAAAAGAGAGAGTTATTTTTTTGTCGGAAAAAATGGCAATGGTCATTATATGAAAATAGTTCATAATGAGATTGAATAGGACAAGATGCAATCCAGAGCAGAAGGATTTAATATATGATAATTCTGAATAGGAGTTTGCCTTAGCGAATGGAGCAAAAGTATGGAATAAGGATTCGGCTGTCCGAAGCTAGTTAATAGAATTAACACAAACAATTTTCGGGAAAGATAACAAATGATAGACTATTCAATAGATGATGGCTTCTTCTGCTAAAGACAAGCGACTATTGAAGAAGCTTTAAAAATACGCATTTTCGTTCCGGTAATGACTTAAGCGTTAAGGCTACGGTAGGCTTCAATTGTTGTAGAATCGTTTGGTGAAAAAAATAGACTTATCATTGCGTAATGAATTCGGAAGACATGCAATTCAAAGTAAGGAGGACTAGAAAATGAAAGAGCAAAAAAGGTATACAATTGGTGTGGATATTGGCACTACGAGTACAAAAGCCGTTTTATACCAAGATGATTTGCAAATAAGCGATAGTGCATACGTAGGATACGATACCATTCAAACAGAAGTAGGGATGGCTGAGCAAGATCCAAAGGCAATTTTCCAAGCAGTTATGACAACTATTCGTACATTAATGGAAAACAATAAAATCAAAGACCAAATCGATTTTATCTCTTTCTCTAGTGCCATGCATAGCGTGATTATTGTAGATGAACAAAATGACTTGTTGACAAATTGTATCATCTGGGCAGATAATCGCTCAACTGAATTGGTAGCTCAACTAAAAGCGACAACAGATTGGAAATTAGTGTATCAGAAAACTGGAACGCCGATTCACTCCATGACACCATTGAGTAAAATCATTTGGTTAAGAGAGCAATACCCTGCAATTTTTAAGAAAGCCAAAAAAATTATTGGCATAAAAGAATATATTCTCTATCAGTTGACTGGCGAGTACAAAATCGATTATTCAATTGCTTCAGCTACGGGATTGTTTAATATCCATGAATTGCTTTGGGATAAAGACATCTTAAAGTTGATTGGAATAGAAGAGTTCACTCTATCTGAACCGGTAGACGTTGACTATAGATGGCATGCAATTAAAGAAGAGTATGCTGACGAAATGTCTATTGCTTTAGAAACAGATTTAGTCATTGGTGCCAGTGATGGTTGCTTATCCAATCTTGGTGTTGGAGCAATGGATCCTGGAGAAACGACCATTACCATCGGTACAAGTGGGGCTATTCGAATGGTAACCAATGAGATTGTATTGGATGCACAAGGTAGAACTTTTTGTTATTATTTATCAAAAAATCGATGGGTTATTGGTGGGGCAGTAAACAACGGGGGTAACGTGATGAGTTGGTTGGCTGCGATTTTCTCATCTGATGACAGTCCGAATACAGATGCTGAAATTGGGATAAGATTAGAGTATCTTAATCAATTAGCTGGACAAGTGAAACCTGGCGCAGATGGCTTGATTTTTTTACCTTACTTAAATGGGGAACGTGCTCCAATATGGGAATCGGAAGCTACTGGAAGTTACATTGGGTTAGCTTCTCGACATACTACCGGACACATGGTACGAGCAGCAATGGAAGGTGTGTTGTTTAATCTTTATGAGGTTTGGCAGCTTATTCAAGAAGTCGGTGGACCATCTAAAACGATTAAAGTAACAGGAGGCTTTTTAAATTCTCCCTTGTGGAAACAAATGCTTGCAGATATTTTTGACAGACCCATTCAACAACCGGTTAGCTTTGAAAGTTCTTGTTTAGGTGCAGTCTTAATTGGAAAAGGAATTGAAAAAAGCAACAGTCTATTGTTAGAAGATAGAGATGAATCAAAAGACTGGATCAAACCTAACGAGCAGGTGACAAAAAATTATCAAAATAGTATACTCGTCTTTCAAAAAGCAGCTAATGAAATGAGTAAAGTTCGTAAAATCTTAAATGAATCAAATGAGTAAGAATGACCATTAAAAAAAGTTCCTACCTGAATCATTCATAGTTGGTCTAGAAACGTATTAAAAGTCTATTGTGAAGCTAGTTGCTTGTTGATTTCCCAATATGCTTTGGATGTGCAATGGGAATAGCGTTGTTAAACATATGATAATCTTTTCTTCGTGATACAGGGGCTGAGTTGAAAGCAATATGAATCCTGCTTTCATGGTTTCAATAGTGGGCAAATAACGTAGTCTAATCTTCAATGGATTAAATAAAAAAAGAAGTCAACTCACATAGTGGGCTGACTTCTTTTAGTTTATTCATTAGTTTTTATGAATCGAAGCATCATAAATAGAGTCGATAGAATCTTTAATGGTTTTATTAAATTCTTCATTGGATTGAGTTACATTCAAGTTTTCACTTAATGCTCTAGAGAAACTAGCAATAAGATGGTTATTTCCTTTTAATTTTTTATTGGCTTCATCCCTTGCATACCCTCCAGATAAAGCTACGACACGGACAACTCTAGGGTGTTCACTTAATTTTTCATAGGTGTTAGCAACTGTTGGAAGGCTAATTTTTAACATCACATTTTCGTTTTCAGATAATAGATCCAATTGTTTTTTCAATTCTTCGTAAAGAATTTTTTCTGATGCCTCTTTATCTTTGCTGTGGATATCTACTTCTGGTTCAATAATTGGAACTAAACCAGCGGCGATAATTTGTTTGCCAACGTCAAATTGTTGTTTAACTAATTTTTTAATACCTGCTGGGTTAGCTTCTTTAATAACAGAACGCATTTTTGTACCAAAGATATGACGTTCAATGGCTCTTTTAAGCAGAGGCCCTAAATCAGTGATAGGTTTCATCAGTTGAACACCCTCTGTTAATTCTTCCATGCCGTTATCAACTTTTAAGAATGGAACAATTCCTTTTTTATTAGCTAAATAATCAGCTGTGTAGAGACCATCAATTTTACGATCCATTGTTTGTTCAAAAAGAATAGCTCCTAGAATAGAATCAGAATTAAAAGCTGGTGCAGTAATGATACGAGTTCGCATCTCATGAACCAGACTAAACATATCATCTTCATTAGAATAAGCATCTTCAAGAACACCGTATATAGCTAGTGCTTTAGGAGTACTTCCACCACTTTGATCAAGTGCCGCGATGAATCCTTTATTGTTTTTGACTTTTTCTAGTTGATCTTTGTTCATTCTTCCCACTCCTTCATAATAGATTGTATTCCTTTTATTTATATAATAATCATATAAATAGTGTAACACCAAAAGACCAAAAAGTAGAAGTGATGTGCTTTAGCTTCAGTACTAGTCTAGTTGGTTAAAAGACTGTATAATGATACTTAACAAAGAAGACAGGCATAACCCTTGTTAAGTTTAATCAGTAAAAAATCGATAAGAGGTGAAAAATATGAAACTACTCGTTAAAATAGTTTTAAAACTATTGTCTTCGCCAAAAATAAATATAGAAGAGGATTACCTTTGGATTCGTAAAATGCAACACTTTTTTTCAGGGAAACCGATTCGAACAAACTACCGAATTTTAGATCGGAAAATCTATTCAGCAGATAAAAGTCATGATATACCTGTACGCATTTTTCAACCAGTAGAAAAAAAGGATAACGAGGTGTTATTATTTTTTCACGGAGGTGGTTGGGTAATTGGAGATATCAATACGTATACCAAGCCCTGTATGAATATGGCTGATTTGACAGGAAGAACGGTCTATTCAGTAGATTATCGTTTGGCACCTGAGTACCCTTATCCAGCCGGACTAGAAGACTGCTACCGTGTGGCAGATGTGATGCTAGATAATTTATCATTAATAGGATTAACAGACGCTTCACAACTAATCTTAATTGGTGATTCAGCTGGTGGGAATTTGGCAGCAGCCGTTTCTTTGTTGTTACGAGACAACCGAAAAGATTATCCACAGCAACAAATTTTGCTTTATCCTGTTACATTCTGGGATCACACAGAGGATTCACCGTATGAATCTATTCGAACAAAAGGGACGGAATACGGACTAACTGCAAAAAAAGTAAGCGAATATATGAAATTGTACCAACCTGACAAAGAGAAACGAAAAAGTCCTTATATTGCTCCTTTAATGGCACCAAATCTTGCCAATCAACCCAGTACCCTTATTTTAACATCAGAAAACGACCCATTACGTGATGAAGGTGAAGCATATGGAGAGGCACTAAAAGAGGCTGGGAACAATGTCCGAATTCATCGAGTCAAAGAGAGCGTTCATGGATTTATTACGTATCCTAAAGTTTCAAAGTTAGTCATAGAAGCCTATCACGAAATAAATGATTTTTTAGATAAATAGCAGAGAAATAAAAGAGAAATAAAAGAGAAATAAGGCAGAATAGGAGGAATAAGATGAAACGAAAAACTTGGGTACGACTGGATAATGCTTCTAATATCTTTTTAGCTACGATGACGGACAGAGATACAAAAGTTTTTCGTTTGACAGCAGAAATGACTGATCTCGTTGACTCTAAATTGTTACAAAAAGCCTTGGATAAAACATATGAGCAATACTTGCTTTATCACAGTGTCTTAAGGCGCGGTGTCTTTTGGTATTATTTAGTGATGAGCGAAATCAAACCTAAAGTTGTTACAGAAGTGTTGCCACCCTGTACTCAACTGTATCACTTTGATCAAAAAGAACTGTTATTTAGAGTAATCTATCAAGAAAATCGCATTCACTTAGAAGTTTTTCATGTGTTATCAGATGGAATAGGAGCGACGTGGTTCTTTGAAGATCTTATTAAAGAGTATGTTTTTTTACGAGTTCATGGGATTGCTGAAAATAAGTGGGATAAAACGACTATTCAATTAGAACAGCATTTGGAAGATAGTTTTAATCAGCATTTCCGAGAGCAAGGCCAAAATACCTTTAGTGATGCCGCTCGGTCAGCCTATTTTTCAGTGATTGAAACAAGCAAGCGAGCCGGGAAAGTGGTTGTAGAATATGGTAAGAAAACATCTTCTTGGTTAGGCTCATCTGCAAAAATAGAATCCAATAAAAAACACGTTTATCAGATAAGAAAGAAGAGAACACCCGATAATCGTCCACGTGTAGTAGAGTTGAGTATGCCGCTAAAAGATGTGATTCAGTTGGCTAAAAAACAAAATGTTTCCTTAACGGTTTATTTAATGGCCCTTTTTTTTGAATCTATTCGAAAATCGGAGCCAAATTTTAAATTAACCGATACGATAGCCATTTCCGTTCCAGTCAACTTACGACAGTTTTACCAGTCAAATTCTGCACGTAATTTTTTTAGTACCATTCGATTGGAATATACGTATATGAAAGATGCAGACTTTAATCATCTTTGCACTAGTTTAAGTGAGCAATTGCACCATCATTTAGAACCAAAAAAATTAGGAGAACGATTAAACAAATTAATTAAAGCTGAGTACCATCCAATAGCGCGAGTGTCTCCAAGACCTGTCAAAGATGCTATTTTGAAATGGATTAATCGACAAAATAATCGGAAAGTAACGGTTGCGATGTCTAATTTAGGGCAGCTTGCTTTCCCATACCCCATTAGCAATCATATCAAGCAAATTTACTTTAAGACATCTGCTGTTAGGCCACAATTTTGTATGATTAGTTATGAAAACGTATTAACTCTCAGTTTTACGTCGCCTTTTATTGATGTAGCGATTCAAAAAGAATTTGCGCGTTTCTTGAGTGGAGAAGGCATACCAGTAACCGTTGCCGTTAACCAAGTAACAAACGCTGAGCTTGGAGGGGGACGAGAATGAGCTGTTGTCCAGCATGTAAAACGAATGTTGAAGGCGAGTGGACAGAATGCCCATTATGTGGTCAATCGCTTAAACATCAGGGCAAAAAAGCTGAATATAATCCTTATCCGCCTATTCCGTTACGCTTTAACAGAGAAAAAGGCTTAAGGCTATTAATGATTTTTACGATAATCAGTGGTCTTTTGTTTTTAGGAATAGAAGAAATTTGGCTTAATCAAAGTCAAGGGTTCCAATTAGCTGTTTTTGGAATAGTGAGTTTATGGACAGTGGTATACACGTTGATCCGAAAAAGAAGGAATATTGCTAAAAGTATTCTTTATCTACTAGTCCTGGTCTCTGTTATTAGCATCTATTTAGATTATTTACTAGAATGGAACGGCTGGTCAACGACATATATGATTCCAGTTATCTGTATTTTTGCTGATTTAGCCTTAACGATTTCGGTTAAAATTATTTTTCCAGAATTAGGAGATTACATCCTCTACTTGTTAATTGTTGTTATCTTAGGTTTCTTTCCAGCGGTATTTCTTTTCTTTAACTGGACGACAAATCCAATCCCATCTTTACTATCGATGGGTATTAGTACGGTTATGTTTATCGTATTGTTTGTTTCTCATAAAAATGTCATCCTCTATGAGTGGAAAAAACGAATGCAAATCTAACGGTTTCTAGTGTGTTTAAATGGTTAACGCTAATTAGTAGTCAAAAATAGCCTTCATACTCTTACAATGTAGTATCTGTAAGATAGAAGGCTTTTTTTATTTTTTTGGATGGAATAGATTAGAATTTTCAACGATAGCAGCGAACAATCCAAAGCTGATACCCAAAATTGGGAAAATCATCCAGCCTGGTGACCAAGTGTCAAAAAGTAATCCAGAAATAACATAAATTCCTACAGCAAGTGGGAAAACAATATTAGCTACTTTAGTGGTTAATCGCTCACTAGCTACTCTTTTTGGAGTGTAGTCGCCGATGGAAAGCAACTTATCATAAGTTGAATGGATAATACCGAAAAATACGAATAGGAAAACACCAATAGAAACAAAACTGAGTAAAAAAATGAGTGGCCAAAACTGTTCTGAACTGAATAAAAGTAAGGGCACCAAAAGAGAAACAAGTCCGGCAATACAAAAGAGAACACCAAAGGTAATTCCCTTAGCAAATTGTGGTTTGAATTCTTTCAATTCTTTAGCTAAATTAGATTGTGTAATAGAATCAATTGAAATGACTTTCCCTTCAATACCAAATTGTTGTTCTTTAATACCAAAAGTAATAAACAACCCGATGGCAACAGCTATTAAAACTAAAAGCGGAATCAAAGAAAACAAAATGAGTAGAGAGGATTCCAAAGCAGAAATAAAAGGCAAAAATCTAGCCATTTCTTGAATGAGTAAAGAAAGTGCTGGGGCGATTAAAATAAGGAAAATACCAAAAGCGATAGCCAAACCAAATTTTGAGCGGTGTGCTTTAAATTCTTCGACTTCATCGTTTGACCAGTTAAGAGTATTCTCATCGGGTTCACGTTCTTCAGTAGGTAAGCTAGCCATAGCAAGAAGTTCATCGGTATTGCCAAATTCGGCAATAGCCTTGGCAACAGCTTGCTGTTCGCTTTTATTTTCAGCTATTAATTGGGTGTACCTGTTTTCCATGTTTGATAGCATCTCTTGTTTTAGTTTGAACATCTCAGGGCTTTGCGGCAACCGTTCAAAAATAGAATTGACATAGTTTATAATGATAGACATGTCTCATTCTCCTTTCCTTGATGGATAAATGAACAAGGAGTTGTTCATTCTGAATAAGGTTTAACGTTTATCTAACCAGACTGAAAATGACTATTGTAATGTTTCTTTTTATGAAATCAATTAGAAGTGGTTTGCTACCGGCATGAATGTGAATGCTAAAATCCTATTTATTTTATAGTATCTGATTTGTGAAATTAGGATAGACAAAATATCTTTATTCAAGTAACTTGATTTTTTGGAAATAGCAATAGATTCACCCAATCTTTTTTCCACAATGTGGACAATAGGCGCCACGCTCTTTATCTTGGATAACGGTTAATTGTTCGACGAATCCCGCGGATAAAATACCAGTAGGAATAGCAACCATTCCGACGCCTAAAAAAGTAATAATCATTCCAAAAATTTTGCCACCTATTGTAATAGGGTAAATATCTCCGTATCCGACAGTTAATAAAGAAGAAGAAGCCCACCAAAAAGCAGAGAAAGCATTTGTGAAAATATCTGGTTGGGCGGCATGTTCAAGATTATACATAAGTAAAGAAGCGGCAGTCATTAGAATTAAGACAATGAAAATAGATGAGAATAATTGCTGGCGTTTACTCTTTAAAACTTCAGTGATGATATTTAAGGAATCATAATATTTGTTGATTTGGAATAATCGTAAAATTCGAATGATTCGAAACATTCGAAAAGCAATGGTTCCATTTGGGAAAAAGAAAGGCAAGTAGAATGGGAAAAAGGATAACAGGTCTATCAACCCAGTGAAAGAAAAGATGTACTTTAATCTAGCTCTGGTTTTTGAACTATCAGGGTAAAGGCAATCAGCAGTCCAGACTCTCAATCCATATTCAAAGGTGAATAAAAGAATGGAGATTGTTTCAATAGTATACATTAACCCAGTATATTTAGTAGAACGATCGAAAGTAGAGAAAAGAGCCAACCCCAAATTTAATAGAATAGCTAAAACAATGACAAAGTCAAAGGTTCGACTAATGATATCAGTTTCTCGTCCTATTTGAATGACTTCAAAAATTCTTTTTTTTTCATTTTAAAACCTCTTTTTCAACAGAAGGCACTAGTTTAAGACTTCAGTTTAAGATGAATGGTTTTTAGTAATGGATACATTTAAGAATGGAATAAAAATAAAGAAAGAAAAAGTTCCTTAAATTACTTTTTCTTTCTTTATTCGTTCGTGATCAATGATTATTTTTTGCGAACATCTTGAATAGTATCTAATTTTTTTACATCATCTGAAGAGATGGTGTAATCTAGTTTGCTATTTTCAATAATCCGACTTTCATGAGTTGATTTTGGTAGTGGCAAGGTCTCCTTTTCTATACAGTAGCGAATCGCCAATTGAGCAGGTGTTACATCATATTTTTTAGCCATCTCCATTACTTCTGGGCTATCTAAAAGATCACCTGTTGCTAATGGTGAATAGGCTTCAACAACAATTTCATTCTTTTTACAAAATGCTAATAAGTCTTTTTGGTCTCGTCCGATATAGAAAGGGATTTGATTGGCCATGGGCACAATGTCACAAGCATCGATTAGAGCTTGGATATCTTCTTTTGAAAAGTTGGAGACTCCAATAGCACGAATTTTACCATCATTATACAATTGTTCCATTGCTTTCCAGGTTTGAATATTTTCTTTGGTGCAATCTTTACCTATATCATTCCAAGGCCAAGGAGCGTGAATAAGATAGAGATCGAGATAGTCCATTCCTAAATTTGTTAAAGTCTTATTAAAGGCTCTCAGCGTTTGATCATAGCCTTTAATATGTGCAGGTAATTTACTCGTTACAAAGATTGAGTCACGAGATAAGCCAGAATCTTTAATGGCTTTTCCGACATTCTCTTCGTTGCGGTAAACTAAAGCAGTATCAATATGAGTATAACCATTTTTCAAGGCCATTGTTACAGCATCATAAGCATCTTTATTTGGGATCTGCCAAGTACCAAAACCGATATAGGGAATTTTAACGCCATTATGGAATACAAATTTTTTTTCTTTCACTTTAAGTTTCCTCCTTATTGGTGGGTATGTTTAGATATGAATCGCTTTCATAACTTTATTATACCAAAGAAAAGGATAGGATTGAAATATTAGGGGTTTCAAATAGAAAAGACTTTTAATTTTCTATAAATCAACGATAAGAACGCTTGAGAATATGGTATGATAAACGAGTTAAGTAAAACGAAATCAATAAAAAGTGAGGAATAAATCAATGAGTAAAATAATTCTAACAGGTGACAGACCAACTGGAAAACTTCATTTAGGGCATTACGTAGGCTCTTTGAAAAATAGAGTGTCGTTACAAAGTGATGCAGAGAACAAAAATTTTATTATGATTGCCGATCAACAAGCACTGACAGATAATGCAAAAGATCCTAAAAAAATACAAGATAGTTTATTTGAAGTCGCTTTAGACTACTTAGCTGTTGGCTTAGATCCAGCTAAATCAACTATTTTTGTACAATCTCAAATCCCTCAACTAGCAGAATTGACGATGTACTATTTAAATTTAGTGACTGTTTCACGATTAAAACGGAACCCGACAGTTAAATCAGAAATTAATGAAAAAAACTTTGGCGAAAGTATCCCAGCGGGCTTTTTCATGTATCCAGTCAGCCAAGCTGCAGATATCACGGCTTTTAAAGGTACGCACGTTCCAGTTGGTGAAGACCAAAAACCGATGATTGAACAAACCAGAGAGATTGTGAAAGATTTCAATCGAATTTATAACACAGACACATTAGTCATGCCAGAAGGTATTCTTCCTGATAAAGGACAAGAACGATTAGTCGGAATTGATGGCAAAGGAAAAATGAGCAAATCATTAAAAAATGGCATCTATTTGTCGGATTCTTCTGATGAAATCAAGAAAAAAATTATGAGTATGTACACAGATCCAGAACACATTCATGTGAATGATCCAGGTAAATTAGAGGGCAACGTTGTCTTTACGTATTTGGATGTATTTGGAACAGACAAAGAAAAAATTCAATCGTTAAAAGAACAGTACCAACAAGGTGGATTGGGAGATGTAAAAATCAAGTTGTACTTAAATGACATTTTACAAGATTTCTTACAACCAATCAGAGAAAATAGAGAACACTTTGCAAAAGACAAAGAAGAAGTCTACCGTATGCTAAAGAATGGTAGCCAAGCGGCAGAAAAAGTAGCTGCTCAAACGTTATCTGAAGTAAAAGCAGCGATGGGAATCAATTATTTTGGTTAATCTATTTTTAAATGTACGCTAAAGTTTTTCCAACACGTTTTTTAGGTGTTGGGGAGGCTCTTTTTTTTTGCCCATAATGTTAAAATCATTATTTGCCGACTCCTTTCACAGCTGATAAAGTGCATTTGAAAGGAGGATTGGGGCATGTCACCTGTCAAATCAATTAAGAACGATTTTTTTCAGTAAACTAAATACAACAGATGAAAAGGGTTTCAACATTGATTTTTAAAGGAGGAAAAGAAAAATGGTGACGTTAATCGGTGGGATAGTGCTATTAATCTTAGGGTATTTTACGTATGGGAAATACATCGAAAAAAATTTTTCAATTGATACAGAACGAGCAACTCCTGCAGAAGTATTAAAGGATGGATATGATTTTGTACCCATGTCGAAATCAAAAAATGCTATTATAGAATTATTAAATATTGCTGGAACAGGACCGATTTTTGGACCAATTATGGGTGCTTTGTATGGACCGGTAGCGTATATCTGGATCATTGTTGGTTGTATTTTTGGCGGAGCAGTCCATGATTATATGATTGGAATGATTTCACTTCGTAATAATGGAGCGCAATTACCCGAGTTAGCGAGTAAATACTTAGGGAAGCCAGTTAAACATGTCGTTAACATCTTTTCGATGCTGTTATTGATGTTAGTTGGGACTGTTTTTGTCTCGTCGCCAGCTAACTTGATTGAGAGCATTACGCCAAGCTGGGTAACTACGGGCATCATCGTGGTATTGATTTTTGTTTACTACATCATTTCTACTATTTTGCCAATTGATAAAGCGATGGGTAAAGTTTACCCATGGTTTGGTGGCATTTTGATTATTAGTACCATTGCTATCGGAGTTAGTTTACTTTTTGGTGGACATACGATACCAAACTTAACGATAGGCAACATGCAAAATTTTAATCCAGAAGGTACTCCGATATTCCCTGCTTTATTCTTTACTATTTCTTGTGGAGCAATATCAGGATTCCACGCGACACAAGCTCCAATGGTTGCACGGACGAGTACAAATGAAAGAGAAGGTCGCTTTACTTTTTATGGCATGATGATTGCGGAAGGTGTAATCGCAATGATTTGGGCAGCAGCATCGATGTCTCTATTTGATGGTCAAACACTTAGTCAAATGATTAGTGCTGGCACACCATCAGCAGTAGTGAATCAAGTTTCTATTTTACTATTAGGAAATGTAGTCGGAACAATTGCTATTTTAGGGGTAATTGTCTTACCAATTTCGTCAGGGTTATCTGCTTTTAGAAGTTTACGGATTATCTTATCAGACTATCTGCATATCAAACAAGATACGATTAAGAAGATTCTGATGGTTACTTTGCCATTGTTTGCCATCTCTTTTGCTTTAACAAATATGAATTTCACCATTTTGTGGAGATATTTCACTTGGGCAAACCAAGTGACAGCAGTGATTGCTTTGTTTATAGCCACTCGCTACTTGTTTTTGAAGAATAAAAATTACCTGGTTACATTGATTCCAGGAGTCTTTATGTTGTATGCTTGCGTGGTTTATATTATTAGTGAACCAATCGGATTGCGAATGGGACTAACAGGATTAACTTACATTTTAGCATTTCTAGTATCGTTGACTATTTTAGGGGTATTTTGGAAGACAGGACAAACACAAAAAGATGAGCTAGATCCGAATGGAGAGCTTATCAATGATCAGCGGCCAATTGGTACATTTTCGAACGTAAATTAAAAGGTTATTAAAGAAATAGGGTTTTAGAGTACGAACTCAAAC
Source organism: Carnobacterium funditum DSM 5970 (assembly GCF_000744185.1). NCBI lineage: Bacteria > Bacillati > Bacillota > Bacilli > Lactobacillales > Carnobacteriaceae > Carnobacterium > Carnobacterium funditum. The sequence continues at coordinate 2,028,094 of NZ_JQLL01000001.1, forward strand.
AAACGATGGTCAATCATTCTTTTCTTCCTTACGATGACTCTGATTTATTCTTTTCGAGTTAATTCGTATACATTATTCGCAAAAATCGATGAGTTTCAAAGATATTCTTTATTACTGGTCTATTTTAATATAAAAATGGATGAGTTACGGATATTTTTCACTCGACTGGTCTAAAAAAATAATTTTATGGATGAGTTGATGATGTTTTGCCGCTAACTTGTCCTTTCCAAAGAGGACAGCACTGAAATTGTTCGTTAACAATGAAAATTTGAAATCGGATAGAGAGAGAACCATGATGCGATATGTAAAAAAAGACGACAGTATGTCGTCTTTTTTTTATTTGGTGTGAATCATTAGTTTGAAGGCAGTTATCTTCCGATAGTCCAGCCGCCATCTATGGTGACTTCCGACCCTTGCATGTAATTTGATTCATCTGAGGCAAGAAAGACTGCAACAGAGGCTACTTCAGCTGGTGTTCCTGCTCGTTGTGCGGGAATATCTTTTAATCGTGGATCATCAATATCTTCTGTCATTGGCGTTGCAATAAAACCTGGCGCGATTAAATTTGCTTTGATTCCTTTAGCCCCAAACTCAAAAGCCAGTTGCTTGTTAAACCCAACGAGAGCGTGTTTGCTTGTTACATAAGCAATCCCACCAGGACCTGCTACAAAAGAGCCCTGCGACCCGATAGTGATAACGGTGCCTTTTTCTTTTTCAACCATCATAGGAACCACTTCTTTTGTGATAAGAAAGACACCTGTTACATTCACTTCCCAGATTTTATCAAAACTTTCTTCATCTGCTTGGGTTACATCTTTGTATCCATCATGTATCCCAGCACTATTAAGAAGAATATCAACCGTTCCAAGTTCATCGACGACCTTTTGGATGCCAGTTTTGACTTCATCTCCTTTGGTGACGTCCATTTCTATGAAAATAGCTTTTCCGTTATCCGCAGTAATCTCTTTTACGATTTGCTGGCCATGTTCGCTGTTTCTTCCAACAACTGCAACTTTAGCGCCCTCTTTTGCAAAAGCTTTGGCAGATGCTTCACCTAAACCAGAAGTCCCACCAGTAATAACAGCTACTCGATCTTGTAATTCACCCAAATTAGTCATTCCTTTCTGATTGTTTTCTTCGATGGATTAATAGATACCGATAGATTAACAAAGGAATAGAGCAAACTTCAAATAAATAAACTTATCGTTAAAAAATTACAAATAAAATTTTTCTAAAGGCTCATTCTTCATGAGAATTCGCTTTCATGTTATACTGTGAACAACTAGATACCATTTTAAAAAAGAAAGGAAGGATAAAAATGATGGAAGAATTGAAGAAATTGGTGTTCGCAGGAATCGGAGGAGCTAGTCTAACTTATGAAAAGGCTCAAGAAGTTGTTGATCATTTAGAAAAAAAGGGCAAACTATCAGTAGATGAAGGCAAACGTCTAAAAGAAGAGTTGTTGCAACGTAAAAGCAACAAAAAGGAAGAATCACTCAATCATGATGATGTAGAAACGCAATTAATAGAAATGACTGCAACGCATAGAAAAGATATTGATGAATTGGAAAGAAAAGTAGAAGAATTAACGAAAAAAGTGGATGACTTATGGAATAAATAAATGACTGTTACCTGTCGGTGGAGGTTAAGAGATGGAAAAGTCAAGTGGTGAACGATTAAGAGAAATAGTAACTGTTCTTGCTTCATATGGGTTTGGGCACATTTATCGGACAAAGTTAAGAAATAAAGACCAAAAACAAGATGCGGTTAATCTTCGTAAAGCATTTGAAGATTTGGGGTCCAGTTTTGTTAAAATAGGACAAATAATTTCTACTCGCCCAGATTTATTGTCGCAAGACTACATTGACGAACTGTCTAAGCTACAAGACCATGTTCCCCCTTTTCCTTTTGCTGACATTCAACGGATTTTTAAAGAAGAATTTGGAGAAGCGATGGAGGCTGTTTTTGAAGAGATAGAAGAGACGGCGTTAGCGAGTGCTTCGATTGCACAAGTCCACCGTGCTAGAATGAAGAATGGCGACGAAGTTATCGTGAAAGTACAGCGTCCAGATATTGAAGAAAATTTATTGAGAGATATTCACTTATTTTCTCGGATACTATCGATGGCGCCAGGGACCATAAAGGATTTGGTTTCAGATCCAGACTTAGCTCTTAAAGAAATTGAAAAGGCTACACGAATTGAACTAGATTTTAGAAATGAAGCTACCGCATTGCTTAAGTTTAAAGTATTAAATAAAGAGATTGAGGTTGTTGGAGCTCCAAATCTAGTGAGTGAGTACGTCTCAAAAAGAGTCTTAGTAGAAGAATACATTGAGGGGATAAAAATCCTTGATTTAGCTAAATTATCAAAAGAAGGGTATATCAAAGAGGACATTGCAGAAAAATTAATTGTTTCTTTTTTTTCACAAGTCTTTAAAGACGGCTATTTCCATGGCGACCCTCATCCTGGTAATATTTTGATTCGAGATAAAAAGATTGTCTTTATTGATTTTGGCATTATGGGCGAATTAGCCGTTGGAAATAAAAAAAGTCTAATTAAATTATTGAAGGCTATCGTCTTCAACGATGTTGATATGGTCATGAATATTCTGCTTAAAATGGGTGTGACAAAGGAACGGGTTAACCAATATGAGTTTTACGAAGATCTGAACTATTTTTTTGACACGTATTTGACAGCAAGTTACCAACAAATTAATATGAGTACGCTATTTTCTGATATTTTGGAAGTAACTAAAAAACACCGCATCATGATACCCAATGATTTTACGATGTTGGTCAAATCATTGAGTATGTTGGAAGGGATTTTAGCAGAACTAGATCCAGAGATAAATGTACTGAAGGTAGCCAACCTGTATATGCAAAGCAGTGATGAACTGTCTCTTTATGATTCATTTTCTAAAGATAAATGGCTTATTTCAAGTTACCAACTGTCAAAAGATATGCTAGGACTTCCAACACAACTAAGGCAACTGTTAAATAATGCAAACAGTGGCAGAGCGAAGGTGCATATTGACTTGGTAGATGGGGATAATAAGTGGAAAGGTCTCAATAAAATGGTGAACCGACTTGTCTTTGCACTTATTATTGCAGCGCTGATTCTTTCGTCAGCAATTATTGTAGCGATGGCAACAAATTCAGGTGTTTCCATAATCGGCGTCGTTATTTTCCTCGGTGCAGGATTAATGGGTATTTGGTTGCTGATCTCTATCATACGTTCAGGTACACTTTAATAAACTAGATACAAAAAACAACGAGCGCAATTAATCATGCTCGTTGTTTTTTTTCTGTTCAAATAGAACTTTTCCATTTAAAAGAATCGTCTTATTTTTGCATTTTATTTCGATAAACGATTAGTGTCAAACCATTTAATAAAAGCGTAACGAGTAAAAGAATCGCTGATAGTAGTGCTATCGTGCCAATGGTGTCCATTAAAGCCGTGATATCTTGAATCTCAACTAAGTAAGAACTGTAAACAAGTTGAACGTACAAAGAAATAGCACAAGCAGAAAGACTCACAACAGAAAAAGAAATCCAACGACGATTTTTATTCTTTTTATAGTAAACCAGATTCAATAAAGGAAGAATCCAAGCGATTAATCCTAGCATAAGACTTGTTAAAGTAAGGATAGTTACCAGGATGATTACTCCGTTCAGATAGATGTTTTGGTGATTAAGTAGGGGTTTATCAAAATAGCAATGAAAACCTATTCTATTCTCAGTTTACCTGTTTTGTTTCTTTTAGCAATAAGTTTAAAAAAATACTAAAAAAGCGCTTAAAAAAAACAGGAACTAGCCGATATAAAGAATGGCTAGTAATTTGACATTAATCAGATTTTAATGATACAGCAGAACAAACAAGAAAATGTGCCATACATAAGAACTAGTCAGGTTTAATTACATAAGAGGAGGCTTTTTTAGTGGTTCGCAAAAAAAGAAAATCGAAAATCAAACAAATGAAGGTCAAGAAGAGAAGCATAGGAATGAAAGTTGGAGCAACCTTGTTTTTGTTGTTTATTATTCCGGTAATAGTGGTTTTGCTATTAACGAATATGAGTACTAGAAAATCTATTGCTAACCGAATCGAAGCGAGCGAGAAAAGTACCACGACTCAGGTGGCCAATCAATTTGATTGGGCAGGACAAGAATTAGAAGATACATTAGAAGTATTATCCCAAAATGCTAGTTTTAGAGATATGGAAAATGGACCAGAAATGGAAGCAGCCATATTAGAAGATTTGATGTTAGCTAAGGCAAGTGGGCTTTATATAGCGGATGCTTACTATGCACCAATAGATGGAGGATTGATCAGAGAAGAGCCAATTCCTGATTTTGATAGCGCATCAAGAGTGTGGTTTCAAAGAGCTGTTGAGCGTCGTGGCGCGATATTTTGGACTGAACCGTATACGGATTTTGTCACAGGAGAGATGGGCATAACCGTTTCTAAGGCTATTGTTAAGGAAAGTGAAGTCATTGGTGTAGTAGGATTGGATTTAAGTCTTGAAAAGCTTGCAAGAATGATTACTTCATCACAAGTTGGCAAGACAGGAGAAAATTTTGTGCTCTCAGATAAAGGGACGTATTTGATATCCAGAGATCAAGACAAGATAGGACAAGATATCTCAAATAAACCGCTTTTTAAACGAGGAGGGAATCAATATGGTTTTATCTTAGATGAAACCTTTAATAAAGATATTCAAGTTTACTATCGAAAAGTTGATAGATTAGGTGTCATCGTTTATGGGGCGGTTCATGCGAATGAGATGGCCCAAGAAAATCAAGCAAGTATCAAAAGTGGGTTGATTGTTTCTGGAGTCTCTTTAATCGTAGCACTTTTATCGGCTATTTTATTTACAATGGTTATTAAAAGGGTAGCTAACGCCATCACTTCAGCATTTAACCGAGTTGAGCAAGGGGATTTGACGGTACAAATGACGCGTTCAGATATTTCTCTAAAACCTAGAATAAAATGGTTTGGAAAATCTAAGCCCGTTAAAAATAAAGACATTAAAGCTAATGGCGACGAATTAAATCAAATCGCTTACTCATTTAATGAAATGGTAAAAAATTACAAAACAATTGTTGGCGATATCCAGAAAAACAGTCAAACAATCATGGATATGACGCTGTCGTTGACAGAAATTTCAAAACAAACGACATCTGCTACAGAAGAAGTTTCTGAAACCATTAGTGGAATTGCAGAAGCAACCAGCGTACAAACACAAGATACAGAAGAAGCAGCAACTAAAATGGAAGAACTTTCAACGATTTTAGCAGAAGTTGAAGGAAGCGTTCAGAAAATTGGTCAGAGTGCTGATGATACAACGGTAGCTAATGGACGCAATAGTGAAAAAATGGCCGATGTTTATGAAAACTGGCAAGCAAATATTCAAATGATGGTTCAGTTGACTGAAAGCATTAACGCTGTAGATGGAGATATTCAAAGTATCGAAAATATCAGCAAAGCGATTAGTGGCATTTCAGCTCAAACAAACTTGTTAGCATTAAACGCTTCTATAGAAGCAGCAAGAGCTGGAGAATCGGGTAGAGGGTTCGCTGTCGTTGCTGACGAAGTGAGGAAATTAGCGGAACAAAGTGCTAAATCAACACAAAGCATCACAGATATTATCAAGACCGTTCAAAAGAGTTCTCAGACGATGATTGCTAAGATGAGTGAATCATTTGAAGAAAGTGAAAAACAAACAAAAACAATTGATGAAGCCATTGATTCAGCTAATAGCGTTACTGATCAAATGGATGTTTTAGTAGAAAATATCATCAACGTAGTCGGGTTAAGCAGTCAAATCGAAAGACAAAAAGATGATGCCGTTGCTTCAGTTGAAAACATTGCTGCTTCAGCGCAAGAAAATTCTGCTGGGACCGAAGAAGTATCCGCCAATGCGGAAGAAATATTAGCTACAATGGAAGAATTTAGCGCAAACATTCATGATTTAGACAACATTGCAAAACGTTTGGCTGATGAAACCAATCGCTTTAAAATAGAGTAACAAAGGACTTTTAAAAATTAAAATGACGTTTCACATAGTCGTCCAGCGATAGGGCCTTAAATCAGCGGTTATTCGGCTGTGTAAAAAAGAAGCGAATGGTTCTTTTTTGCACAAAAGATTCCTGCTGGTTTTCTGTTATTCTATGTAAAAAGACGATCAAAATATGTTCTAGGAGGAACAACATGGAAAAGTTTATTGTTTTTACTAGTGGCGCTCAAAACTTTGCCATACCGATCATAGCGATCGAAAAAATTATTATGATGGAAGAGCCAACTAGAATTCCAGACACCTCTTCTTATCTATTAGGTGCTATTCCTTATAGCGACCAACTTTTGCCAATTATTGATTTATGCGAGCGATTGTTCAAACAAAAAACAACGGTGACAGACAAGACAAAAATTATTGTTGCGGAATGGAAAGAACTAAAAATTGGTTTAGTAGTAGAAGATGTTTTGTCTGTTAGCAATTTTGAAGAAGTTTCAAAAGATGAAATAGCAGAAGAAATGCGACATGCAGCCAAATATGTACGAGCTTTATTTAAAACAGAAGAAGGCATTGTATTAGTGCTCGATGTAGATGTATTGTTCTCATCAGAGAATGAAAAAGAGCTGATTGAATTAATCAATAAGTAAGAAGCTATAAGAATGGGGAAGACGGCATGATGGACGGAATAAAAGTAGGTATTTCAGACTACAAAGTAGCGAGGATGCCCGAAACATTAATGACAATTGGGCTAGGTTCCTGTGTAGGAATCGCCATTTATGATCCTAAAACAAAAATTGGCGGACTCAGTCACATTATGCTACCAGACAGCAGTTCATTTAAAAATGCGAATAAAATTGAGAAGTTTGCTGATTTAGCTATCCCACAAATGGTTTCAGAGATAAGAAAAGAAACAAACAACCAAAAACTAATAGCTAAAATTGCTGGTGGTGCGAGTATGTTTCAAACATCAAACGATACTTATATAGGAAGTATTGGTGAACGAAATGTTGCCGCAGTTGAACGTAGTCTAAAACTATTGAATATTCCTTTATTGGGAAATCATACTGGAGGAAACATGGGGAGAACAATGATTGTGGATTTAACTACCTTTACAGTTAAAGTTCGTATGGTCAACCGAGAAATTATTATATTGTAAAAGGGAATAGGAGCGAGTATAAAAAATGGGAATTAAAGTGTTGGTCGTGGATGATTCTCCGTTCATGAGAAAAATAATAACTGAAATGATATCAGAGGTAACGGGTTTAACCGTTGTTGGAACGGCTAGAAATGGTCGTGATGCGTTAAAGTCAATCCCTTTATTGAAACCAGATATCGTGACGTTAGATATCGAAATGCCAGGTTTAAATGGACTGGAGACACTTAAAATCATCAAACAAGAATATGCTATTCCGGTAGTGATGATGAGTTCCCATAGTGGAGAAGCTATAACGATTGAAGCGTTAGAACTGGGTGCAATGGACTTTATCGAAAAGCCGGTGGATTTAAAAAATCAAGCAGAAGAATTTAAAAAAGAGATTGAAAAAAAGATCAAACCGTTAGTCGAAATAAAAGAAGTGTCACCTTCTAAAAAACAAATTGAAAAAGTACCCGTAAGACAAGAATGGCAAAAAGAGGTTCCCAAACAAATAAAAGCTATTGTAATCGGTGCTTCTACCGGCGGGCCAAAAGCTTTATTGCAGGTTATTCAACACTTACCAGAAAATTTAGCCATTCCAATATTCATTGTTCAACATATGCCTAAAGGTTTTACGTTGTCGTTCGCTGAACGATTAAATATGAAATCCTCGGTTACCGTTGTTGAAGCGAAAGAAGGAATGACGATTGAAAATGGAACAGTGTATCTGGCTCCTGGAGATTATCATATGACCATCAAACAAAACAAAATTGCGTTAGACCGTTCACCTAAAATCTTAGGAGTAAGACCTGCAGTGGATTATTTATTCCAATCTGCAGCAAGTGTTTACGAATCGTCATTAGTCGGGGTTATTTTAACCGGAATGGGACATGATGGCAGTGTAGGGATGAGTGAAATTAAAAAACAGGGTGGGTTTACGCTAGCGCAAGATCGTGAAACAGCGGTTGTCTATGGCATGCCAGGAAATGCAATCAAAAAAGGCGTTGTAGATGAAGTAGCTAGTTTAACAGAACTATCGGACAGGATAAATTGGATGATAAGGATGAGACAATGGAACTAAACTACGATTTTTTTTATGAATGGACCAATAAAAATTTAAATCTTAATCTAGCTGGCTACAAAGAAAAACAATTGCAAAGAAGAATTGCAAGCGTCATGAAAAATGCTGGGGCCTTTACGTTAGAAGACTATTCAAAACGAATAGAAAAAGATGAAATGGTCAAACAACAATTTTTGGATTATATCACCATCAATGTGACTGATTTCTTTCGCAACCAAGATATCTTTGAAGAATTCGAATCCCAATTGAAGGTGCTGTCCCAAAAATATCCTTCAATGAAAGTATGGAGTGCGGCTTGCTCTACTGGAGCAGAAGCTTATTCGATGGCGATGATTTTTGATAAGCATCAATTGAGAATGGCAGAAAAAATCGTCGCTACAGACATTGATGAAACGATTCTTAAAAGAGCGAGAGAGGGCATATACAAAAATCATGAAATGAAAAATGTTCCTATAGAAGAACGGGCAACTTATTTTGACGAAAAAGAGGGAGCCTATTATTTAAAACCGGTTATTAAAAATAAGGTTCAATTCAGACGACATGATTTAATTGCCGATAAATTTGGCAAGAACTTTCATATCATTGTTTGTCGCAATGTGACCATTTACTTTAAAAATGAAGTCAAAGAAGAGCTGTACCAAAGATTTAGCGATTCGCTTGTGCAAGGGGGCATCTTTTTCACAGGTGCAACAGAAGCCATCTACAACCCAGAAATCTATGGATTGAAAAAAATATCTGCATTTATGTACGAAAAACTGTAAAATAAACGATGATTCAACTAGAAACAAAAAAACTCCAATTCGAGAGTGAAAAAATGAAAAGGAGTTGTTGGTCTCGATAGATGTGGAGGACAACAGACGAAACAGGAGGAACACTATGGATGAAAATAGTAAATACCTCGAATTATTTTTTGAGGAAGCAGATGAACATTTACAAAGTTTGAATGAACAAGTACTTGAATTAGAAAAACATCCTGAACAATCTGAAATAGTCGATGTGATGTTTAGATCCGCACACACCATTAAAGGTATGGCAGCTACTATGGGTTTCGATACGATGGCTAAGTTAACCCATAACATGGAAAATGTGTTTGATTTATTGAAATCAGATGTGGTTCAAGCGGATGAACAATCTATTGCTCTCATTTTCGACTGTTTAGATACCTTATCAGAATTGGTTGAAGACTTACGCGAAGAAAATAATGTCGAACGCGATATTTCAACATTAATTGAACAATTAAATGCTGTTGTAAATGGAGAAAGGGAAGCCATTGTTGAAGCAACAGACGCAACAGATGAACAGTTTAATCTAGATTTACATAAACTAGACGATTCCGACATTCAAGTAATAGAAAACGCGAAAGAAAGTGGTTTTAATGCATTTAGATTAGCGGTTAAAGTTGCGGAAGATAGCAGTATGAAAAATGCCCGTGTGTTCTTGGTGATGAGTAAATTAGAACAAGCAGGCGATGTGCTTTACGTTGAGCCCACTACAGAAGTGTTAGAAAATGAAGATTTTGGAGAAATATTTAAACTCATCTTTTTAAGTAAAGCAGATGAAAAGACCGTTAAGAATTTGGCATTAGACAATAGCGAAATTGATGCGGTTTTGATTGAAACCATTACAGATGCTCAAGAGTTGATTAAAACCAATTTGCCAGCACGAGTAGAACCAAAAGAAATCGCTGTTGTCGAACAAGAACTAGTTAAAATAGAGACGATCGATACTAAAAAAAGTGCAGCGAAAACGCCACAAAAACAAGCGATGAATCATTCTATACGAGTCGATATCGATAAATTAGATACCTTTATGAACCTTGTATCCGAATTGGTTATCTACCGGACACAATTAGAAGATTTCAGTACACAACTTCAATCAGCAGAACTAAATGAGCCACTTGAACAAGTTGCCCGAATCAGTTCAGAATTGCAAGAATTAGTCTTGAAAATTAGAATGCAACCTGTTAGCGCAGTGATGAGTCGTTTCCCAAGAATGGTACGTGATTTAGCCAATGATTTAAATAAAGAATTTGAATTAGTGATTGAAGGGGAAGATACAGAACTAGATCGCACCGTTGTATCTGAACTGGGAGAACCCTTGATTCACTTAATCAGAAATGCAGCCGACCATGGGGTTGAAGCACCAAGTAAACGAGTAGAGCTAGGTAAGCCTGCCAAAGGGCAAATAAAAATCACCGCTTATCAAGAAGGGAACCGGGTTGTCTTAACCGTTTCTGATGATGGCAAAGGGTTAGACCCGGTAGTCATTAGAGAAAGCGCTGAAAGAAAAGGCATTCCAACAGAAGGACTAAGCGATAAAGAATTGCAACAACTGATCTTGCATGCTGGCTTTTCTACCGCAAAAGAAGTCACCAGTATTTCTGGGCGTGGCGTTGGAATGGATGTCGTCAAACAGAAAATCAATCTGTTGGGCGGAACCATCGAAATTGACAGTGTCATTAATAAAGGAACGACTTTTAAAATTAACTTGCCTTTGACGTTGTCTATTATCCAATCGTTGTTGATTAAAGTAGGAGAAGAAACATTCGCTATGCCGCTTGGAATTGTTCAAAAAATCATCAAACCAGCAGCAGTAGATATTATTCAAGTCCACAATCGTGAGATTTATCTGTTTGAAGAAGTGGCTCTTCCAGTCATTCGCTTAAATGAAGTCTTTGATATCCCTGCGATAGAAGAGGACAATTTTCACTTGATTTTAGTTAATCAAGGAGACAAACAATACGCATTAGCGGTGGACGATATTATTAGACAACAAGAAATTGCCATTAAGAAACTAGGCAAAGAATTAAGCATAATGAAGAAATACCTAGGGGCAACGATTATGGGAAATGGCGGTATTATCATGATTTTAGATATTGCTAGTATCTGTAAAGAAACGAGTCAGGAGACTAACTATGAACTCTGAGTATTCTGCTCTAGAATTAGATGCGCTTAAAGAAGTGATTAATATTGGCGGTGGGAATGCAGCAACGAGTTTGTCTCAATTAATCGATAAACCCGTCAATATGACGGTTCCGATTATTGAGATGTTGGATTACTCAGAAGTCTATGAACAAATCATGCCAGAAGACGCAGTCGTAAAAGCCGTCATGATACGGATGTTCGGCGATGCAGATGGGATGTTTCTTTTCACCGTCGATCAAGCCGCTTCTGAAAGTATTGTCAAGATGATGATGCCAGTAGGAATAGAGTATTCAGAGCAACTAGCTGATTCAGCCTTACAGGAGTTGGTTAATATTTTAGTCCATTCGTTTTTAAATGCGATGATTAAATTATTGGATATTCACTTGTTAACTTCTGTCCCGCTATTGACAAAAGATATGTTTGGGGCGATTATGAGTAGTGTCTATTTGGAACAAGGACAATATGAAGAATCCGTTATGATCATCAAGAATGAGTTTTACTATGCTGGAGACCGATTAGAGTCTTCATTGTATTTTGTTCCTCAACCAGGAATACTAGAAAAAATGTTTGAATTATTAGGAGTCGGAGGAGAAGATTAATATGACAAAAAGAGTAATGATAGTAGACGATGCAGCATTTATGAGAATGAAACTAAAGGATATTTTACAAAAGAATGGGTATGAAGTGGTGGCAGAGGCACAAAACGGCTTAGAAGCCATTGAAAAATACAAAGTTGAAAAACCAGATTTAGTGACAATGGACATTACGATGCCAGAAATGGACGGCGTTGAAGCTTTGAAAGCAATCAAAGCTTTTGATTCAGCTTCTAGAGTAGTGATGTGTAGCGCTATGGGACAACAAGGAATGGTAATGGATGCCATCCGTTCTGGAGCAGTTGATTTTATTGTCAAACCTTTTGACACAGACCGTGTTATTAAAGCGTTAGACAAAGCAGCACTGTAGGCTAGCTAGATGACACAAATAATTGTTTTTACACTAAATAATAAGTACTACGCTTTCTTATCGGAAGACGTTGAAGAAATCTTAAAAAAAATGCCTTGGACAACCATCCCGCAATCCCCAGAATGGGTGCAAGGTTTAATTAACTTAAGAGGCAACGTGATTACGTTGATAAATTTTTACAAACTTCTTTCTCCCTCTGTTGAAACGAAAGAATTATGTTACAATAATAGTATCATTGTGAAAAACAAGGATGAAAAGTTGGCATTCATGGTGGATAATGTTGAGTGGGTCACTGAAATAGACCCAGCTGATATTCAGCAATTATCTAATCAAGCCGATGATCACATATCTGGATTGATTCAAGTAAAAGATCAGATAGTGAATATGATTAATATGGAGACACTATTTTATAAGAATGAGGGATAATAGTGAAACAAGTTTTATCACAACAAGAAATTGATTCTTTATTGGAAGCTGTTAAAAGCGGAGAAATTGATGAAAGTAGACTTGAAGAACAAGAAAACGAGAAAAACAAAGTGAAAAGTTACGACTTTAGACGTCCTGCTCGCCTTTCTAAAGAGTACATCAGTACCTTAAACATGGTCTTTGAAGAATTTTCAAAAATTGTCGGAAACCGATTATCAACCCAAGTTAGAAATAATGTTGAATTGCATCTTGCTTCAGTTGAACAAGTTAGTTTTGATGAGTTTGTCCACTCCGTTCCACGTTTTACGTTAATGGGGTTGTTCCATTCTAAACCGTTAGAAGGCACACAAATTATCGAATTAAGTCCGCAGCTTTCTCTGCAATTAATTGATCTATTGTGTGGCAGTTCTGAAGTGAGGTCTAATGATGACCAACCAAACAAAACGAGCTTTACCGATATTGAAAAAGCCATTCTGACAGATATATTGGGCGATTTTGTCCATTCTTTTGAATTGGCTTGGCGTGACGTTATCGAGCTAGATGTAAAACTAGAGACAACAGAAACCAATCCACAGCTCTTACAAAACATGTCCCCTAATGAACCGGTCATTTTAGTGACATTTACGGTTGATTTGTTCGATGTGCGGACGTTTGCTAACATTTGCGTTCCCTACATATTTTTTGAAACGATTTTAGATAAATTGAGTTTGAAGAATTGGTTTGATACTGAAAGAGGAGCGGACCGTTCTGATAACAAACGAATAGAATCCAGTTTAAATTCTGCCAAAGTAAATCTGGAAGTACTTTTAGGAGAAGCTACCATGACCTTAGAAAACTTTTTGCAGTTGGAGTTGGGTGACATTATTCCACTAGAAGGAAAAACGTCAGATCCACTGGTTATGTCAGTCGAACAACGCCCACATTATCTTGTTAAACCGGGATTGAAAGGCAAAAATAGGGCAGTAGAAGTATTACAGTATATTGAAGGAGAGATAAACTGATGAGTAATGAAATGCTATCTCAAGAAGAAATAGACGCGATGTTAAATGGGCCTACTGAAACACTAACGGATACAATGAATGCAATTGATAAAGACCAAGAAGATATCATTGGTGAAGTTGGAAATATCACGATGTCCCAAGCAGCAACGACGTTATCATCTATTTTAAGCCACCGTGTAACGATTACAACGCCACGTGTCTCTTGTGTGAAATTTGAAGAGATTATTAAAGAGAGCACGACACCTAAAGTGGTGACAACGATTGAATTTAAAGCAGGGTTAGTTGGCAGTAACTTATTAATGATGGATGTGACCGATGCCATCATTATCGCCGATCTAATGATGGATGGCGATGGCGATGCGACGGGCAAAGAATTCACGGAATTAGAATTGAGTGCAGTCGGCGAAGCCATGAATCAAATGATTGGCTCATCTTCAACAGCGATGGCAACCATGTTAGAACGAACAGTCGATATCCTACCACCAGACGTTGAAGTTTGGGAAAATATCGAAGACGTTCAATACGACAAAATTGCTGCAGATACCATTGTCTGTAAAATTGCGTTTAAAATGAAGGTTGACGACCTAATCGAAAGTGAAATCATGCAAATTTTTACACTGGATACAGTAAGTGATATTTCTAATATCATGATGAACGGGAACGATGCAGAAGTTTTAGACCATAAAAAGCCAACTGCTCAAACACAACAACCCGTTCAAGAAAAAAAACCAGTAGTAAAAACTGAAACAGCCGATCGAGTAGCCATTCAAACACCTGGATTCCAAGAATTAATCGATAACAACACATCAAATAATGTCAATAATCTGGATCTAATCATGGATGTTCCACTGCATTTCAGTGTCATGCTAGGCGAAAAACAAAAATCAATCAAAGATATCCTATCACTAGGCACAGGCTCAGTCGTCGAACTAGATAAAATGACCGACGAACCCCTACAAATATTTGTTAACAACAAACTAATAGCAGAAGGCGAAGTCGTCGTCATCAACGAAAGCTTCGGCGTCAGAATCACCAACATCCTAAGCCAAGAACAAAGAATCAAAAAACTAAAGTAAGGATGTGGAGAACTCTGCTCAGTCATGAAAGAAAAATAGGAAATGACAAAGAGGATGCTTTTTATCCTCACAGTCATTTATCATTTTTCCGAATGACTAGCGTTCGTAGCTCATTTAAGAATAGGCACAGCCCTAAAAGAACCGATACTACGTATCTTTCAACCTAGTAACACCACTCAAAAAGAACCGAAACAATTTGTTTCGGTTCTTTTTGCTTTCTAATTAAGATTAGTGATTGTTTCGTTTCCCCATTTTATGTAGAATGAACTTAGTTTAGCTCTTTTAAATTTTTGAAAAATATTAAGGGTTAAGTTTCATAAACATTATCCGATATGGATTAAGAAGAAGAAAATAAGTCTATTAATCACTTGTGAAACTGAATTTAACCCTAAAAATAAACTTTAAAAGTAGAAAAACTCAAAAGGAGTGCTGAAAAATGAAAATTGAAAATGGCTATAATAGCTACTTAAACGCGGTTCGTCAGAGCAAAGACAATATACCAACAAAAAATCTATCATCTAAAACTGAGCAGGTAAAAAAAGAAGATTCTGTTCAGGTCAATATTTCCGATACAGCTAAAAAAATGGCTCAAGCAAAATCTGCCGGTTCAAAAGATATCGATATCGAAGCAATTAAAAAATCTGTCATGGATGGAACGTACAGCGTTTCACCTGAAAAAATCGCTCAAGGTATGATCAATGCTATGAATGAGCAAGGGAAGTAAGGATAATAATGAAAAAATCAACTCAAGTGGTCGAAACACTAAAAAAATTTGAAACAGTCTTATTAGCAGAAAAAGAAGCCTTAATAAAAAATAATAGTGCTAAAGTTATCGCTGTGATAGCAGAAAAAGAAACCTTTATGGAAGTTCTTCCAACGCTTGATGCAAATGGACTCAATAAAGAAGAGTTGTCTGGAATTGTGGAAGAAATAAAACAATTACAAGAGACGAACTTATTGCTAACAAAGCAAGCTTTGCAGTATCAAGAAAAAATGATGGAAGCTATCACAGATAGCGCCAAGACATCAGGTTCAACCTACTCTAAGAACGGGCAATACAGTGCTGAAAAACAATCATCGATTATCGATCAATCCCTATAACGAGGTGGAAAAGCAATGTCAGGTTTATTTGGAATATTAAATAATGCAACTAAAGGTTTGAATGTTCAGCAATCAGCTTTACAAACAACCAGTCATAACGTAAGCAATGCAAATGCAGAAGGCTATTCAAGACAAAAAGTAAATATGGTAGCGGATAATCCCTATGCTATTTCTGGTGTTGGTCAGTTAGGAACTGGAGTGAGAATCTCATCTGTTGTGCGAATTGTAGACCCTTATGTCAATAAACAACTGTCAAATGAAAATTCATCTTTAGAGATGCACAAACAAAAATCAGATGTTCTTGGTCAGTTGGAAGGAATCTTTAATGAGCCTTCAGAAACGGGATTGAATAAAAGCATTAGCGAAGTCTTTTCTTCTTGGACACATTTAGGATCCAATCCAGAATTAGCGGCTGCTAAAACGATGGTGGCACAAAATACAGAAAATTTTACTGATAACTTGAACCATATGTCCAACCAAATAGAAAAATTGCACGATGGAACGGTTAAAAGTATTGAAAAAGACGTGTTAGATTTTAACTCAAAAGTACAACAGTTAAGTTCATTGAATAAGCAAATTTTTAATGTAGCGGTTAAAGGCGATTCACCAAACGACTTGTTAGACCAACAAGATAAGCTGTTAGGCGAACTAGCTGGAATTACTGGCGTAGAAGCCAGTTACGATAAATTTAATCGCGTAAGTATCAGCGTTGGTGGACAAGAAGTATTAAATGGAAGTACCATAAAAACGCTTGAAACATCAACAGTTTCCGTTGGAGGATTAGTAGTCAATCAAGAAAATGGGGACAAAACAGCTATTACGATTGAATCAGGCAGCATCAAAGGGTCGCAAGAATCGCTAGTAGAAATTGACAATAAAAAACAAGATTTAAATGATTTAGCTTTTACTTTTGCAACAGCCGTTAATACGATACATAGTGATGGTGGAGAAGGGATTCCTTTATTTGATTTGAGTGCAGCAACAGATGGCGATTATGCTTCAACCATTAAAGTGAATGCAGCGATCTTAAACGATGTGACTAAAATTAATGCTGGGAAAAATATTAGTGAAGTTGTTGGTGGAGACGGAACACGTGCCCAAGCGATTGCTTCTTTACAAAACACAATTTTAGGATATCCAACAGCGACTATCGAATACGATAAAGATACCATGTCTATTACCAATCAAGTTGGCGGATCAACCGTTTCGGGAGCTTATAACAGCACGGTAACGGAAATGGGAATTGTAAAACAACAAGCTGATAACATGGCTGAAAGTCAAGAAGGATTAGTAAGTCTTTTACAAGCTCGTCGTGAGTCTATTTCAGGTGTGTCTATTAACGAAGAAGTAGCTGATACAATGAAATACCAAACGGCATTTCAAGCTAATTCTCGTATTATTTCAGTCGTGTCAGAAATGCTCGATACGTTAATCAATCGAACAGGGGTGTAATGTATGCGTGTAACAGATTCTTTAATGTCACAAAGTTTTTTAAGAAATTTAAGCACAAATACAAGTAATATGATGAAATACCAAGAACAACTATCTACGCTAAAAGAAGTGAATAAGCCTTCTGATGATCCGTTGCGTGTTTCTAAGATTTTAGACTTAAATAATACCATCATCCAAAATGATCAATATAAAACCACAATTAATGACGCTGTCCAATGGACGAATGTTCAAGACTCGGCTTTAAGCAGTACAACAGAGTCTTTACAGCGAATCAAAACACTGATTCAATCTTCGGCAAACGACACGATGAGTCATTCGGATCGTCAAGCCAATAAAGCTGAAATCGAATCAGAAATTCATGGCGTTGTAGATGCATTGAATACAAATTTTGGAGGACGTTATATATTTGCAGGGATGAACACAACTGAAGTACCTTTTGAAGTTGACACGGATGATGCTGGTGAAATTACCGGTATTATCTATCATGGAACAAAAAAATCTATTGTAAGTGCTAATCTATCTCGTGAAATTGCACCTGGTGTTTCAATCGAATTGAATACGGATGGAAATGCATTGATGAATGAGAAAGGTGCTTCTGACTTACCGGATAATTTAGGTTCTTTTTTCAATGATGTATTAAAAGCTTTAGATTCCGATGATACAGAAAATTTGTCTGGATTATTGGAGAGAGCTGATCAACAACTCGAAAATGTTGTATCTAACCGTGCTAAAACTGGAGCAATTTTCAATCGTTTAGAATCGACATTAGAGCGTAATGAAAGTGAAAAGCTAAACCTCAAAACGATCTTATCTGAAAATCAAGACATTGATTTAGCTGAAAAGTATATGGAATTTACAATGGAGCAAACTGCTTATAAAGCTTCTTTATCGATGGGTACGCAAATTTTACAAACGAACATACTAGACTATCTATAAAGGTAGTCTTTTTTTTGTAAAAAATACAATTTATCCTTAAGTCCTATTTAAACCAACCGATATAAAGAGCAGAAGGTAAGTTGATCTACTAATTATCAAAAAAATTGTCAAACATAAATAAAAAAACACTTAACAGAAGATTAATCGTGCCGATATAAGAAGTAGAAGGCAACACCTTCACAAAATAGACTTTAGGAGGAACACAATCATGAGAATTAATACAAATACAGCAGCAATGAATACTTACTCTAACTTAACATCAGCTAACGCTTCAAAAAGTGGTTCATTAGCTAAATTGTCATCAGGACTACGCATCAACAAAGCAGGAGATGACGCAGCAGGTTTAGCAATCTCAGAAAAAATGAAAAATCAAATCTCAGGTATGACTCAAGCTTCACGTAACGCACAAGATGGGATTTCATTGATTCAAACAGCAGAAGGTGCTTTAACTGAAACTCACAGTATGTTAAACCGTATGCGCGACTTAACTGTTCAAGCAGCTAATGACACTAACACTAAGGACGATAAAACAGCAATCCAAGGAGAAATTGATTCTTTAACTTCTGAAATTGAACGTGTTGCAACGGACACACAATTCAATACAAAAGGTTTATTAGATGGAACTAAAGTGCTCGCAGTAGCTGTAACAGGTACAGATCCTACAGCTTTAGGAGATGTAGCAGGTTTAGCAGCAATAACAACTGCATTTTCAACTCTTGATACTCCTGTAGCAGTAACAACTGAAGCTGAAGCAGTCACTGCATTTGCAGCTGCCTCTGATGAAGACAAAGAAACTTTATTAGCAGCTTATAATGAGAAGGCTGTAGTTACTTTGGATGAAAAAGCAGTGTTAGGAACAAAAGCAAAAGTAGGAAATTCATTCTCATTCCAAATCGGAGCAAATGCTGGTGAAAATATTAGTGTTGAAATTTCAGACATGACAAAAGCTGGACTAGGAATAGACAATATCGATGTTGTAAATGGCGATACTGATGATATTCTAAGCCAAATTGATGATGCTATTTCTTCTGTATCAGGTCAACGTGCTGATTTAGGTGCTGTTCAAAACCGTTTAGATCACACAGTTTCAAACTTAGCTACAACAAAAGAAAACTTATCAGAAGCTAACTCTCGTATTACTGACGTAGATATGGCTGAAGAAATGATGAGCTTTACTAAATCAAACATTCTTGCTCAAGCATCAACTTCAATGTTGGCTCAAGCAAACCAAATGCCTCAAAGCGTCCTTTCATTATTACAATAATCAATTAAAACAGTTTAAACAGATTTCACAAAAAGCCGGCGCTTTGCCGGCTTTTAGTTTATAATGGAGTTTGTTTGCCAGAAGAATGGAGAAGACAGAGATGGATATTGTTCAAGCTATCAATACTGTGCTTCAAACACGTCCGATTGGGATTGAATCAAGTACTCAATCTAAATTCAAAGAAGAAAAAACTCAATATCAGCAAGAACAGTCACAAGAAGTGGTTTTTTCCAAAGAAGAATTGCAAAAAAAAGTAGATGAAATAAATGAGTATGTTCTAGGCTTCAATGCACAATTTTCATTTAAAGTGCACGAAGGAACAGGGAGAACATTTGTACGGTTGATTGACATGCAGACACACGATATTATCAAAGAAATTCCACCAGAAAAAATGATGGATGTTGTCGCTGGAATATGGGATTTAATGGGTATTGTAGTAGATAGAAAGGAATGAGAGCATGGCAAATGATTTAAGTTTTATGGGATCGTATTCAGGAATTGATATGAATACCGTCGATTCACTAATCCAAGCAGAGTCAGGTAAGTTGGTTCAATATACCAATAAACAAGCTACTTTGACAACTGAGAAAACAGCTTGGAAAGACATTAATACCCGTTTGAGTAGCTTGTACGAAAAGCTAGGAAGTTTACAAGAAGATGCAACGTTTAAATCTAGAGCGATTACAAGTTCTGATACAAACAAACTAACTATTTCAGCAAAAACAGATGCTCAATTAGGGGATTATTCTGTTCAAGTCAATCGCTTAGCGACTTCAACGACGATGACTTCGGGATTAATACCTTCAGCAGCTGATAAGACAGTTATGGATGCGCTCGGCTTAGCGGGAGATTTTACAATTACTAATCAGGATTTTGATTTAGCTAAACCTGAAGAAAATACTTTTT
This sequence comes from Carnobacterium funditum DSM 5970, assembly GCF_000744185.1. Lineage (NCBI taxonomy): Bacteria > Bacillati > Bacillota > Bacilli > Lactobacillales > Carnobacteriaceae > Carnobacterium > Carnobacterium funditum. Next base: position 2,048,370 of record NZ_JQLL01000001.1, read on the forward strand.
CCATCGACATCAAAGTAGAAGATAGCTTAAAAGACATTGTTGGTAAAATCAATGAACAAACTAAACTATCAGGTGTCCAAGCAAAAATTATTGATAGACAAATTATTTTGACCGATACAAAAATGGGGAATCGTACATTTACTGTAGGAGGGGATCTTGCTGATGATTTAGGTCTAGACACAAATGCAACACTCATAAACGGCCAATCATCTGAGATAGAAATCGACGGGATAACCATTACGAAAGACACAAACACGATTGAAGATGCGATTGATGGGGTGACACTAACGCTTAAAGAGCTTAGCGAAGTGGGGAAACCTACGACTGTGACCGTAAAAGAAGATACAGCAAAAACCGAGAAAGCCATTCAAGATGTAGTCGATCAATACAATTCTATCTTATCATTTGTAGGAGATCAGCTGGATGTTGGCGATCCTTCGGCAGAAAAAAATAAAACGGGTGCTTTAGTCGGCGACAGCACATTGATGCGATTGGAAATGGGACTTCGGTCTTTGATGACGGCCAATGTGAACAATGGCAGTACTTCTGTGAAAAACATGTCTGATTTAGGTATTACAGTTGATCGAGCAGGCAAAGCTACGCTAGATTCAAAAAAACTCAAAGAAGCATTAGCCAATGATCCAGCAGCAGTAAAAAATCTTTTCTTCAATACCGAGGGAATAGAAACCGCAGTTGCAGGCGAACCGTTAGCTACCGTTGAAAAAGAAAACGGCATGGCTCAAAAAATGCGGTCATTGATTGATAGTTATATTTCTGAAAAAACAGGTATCATTGCAAATAAATCTACTACTTTTGAAAATGAAATCAAAGATATCAGTAAAAGCATTACGAGTTTTAACGAGCGCTTGGAGAAAAAAAGAACGAATTATATTGCGATGTTTACACGTTTAGATACGGTGATGATGGAAGCTGAGTCACAAATGGCTTATCTAAATAGCCAGTTCAATCCACCAAGTAAGTAATAGTTCTAAAAAAGGAGGTTTTATAATGACAACAAGTAAAGAATGGAGTCAGTTGCGGTCTGATTTGTTGGAAAAGATCTGGCAATCAGTAACCTCCTGGGATGGAACAACAGAAGAAGCCTTAAAAATTACGGAAAAGAATCAAGAAAATCTTTCACAATGGCAAAAAGTGACTAAACAAGTAGCTAATGAAGAACATTTGCCTTATACTGAAACCGAAAAAGAAAAACAGGTAGACATTTTAAGTTGTCAGCAAAACATTCTAGCCGCTATTACTAGTGAACGTTCACTAGTGATGTCACAAATGAAACAAATCAATCAAAAAAATAAAGTGCGAGACAATTATGTTTCCGTCCAACGTGAGCCGTTGTTTATCGATAAAGGATTGTAAAAATAAATGGTCATCTTTGATAAGGTAATTTGTGTAGATGACTGTTACATAAGTATCATCTGACTAACAAAAAAGGAGTGCCAATTAATGGATTATAGAAACGCATCAAATGTTTACAAACAAAACCAAATCTTAAACGCCACACCCAAAAAACTAGTTATTATGTTATACGAAGGTGCCATCAAAAACTTAAAACTAGCTGAACTCTCAGCAACGGACAAGAAAATTGAAGAAACCAATAATGCCTTAATCAAAGTTCAAAACATTATTCAAGAATTGATGAGTACCTTAGATTTTAAAAATGGTGGCGAAGTTGCCGAAAATTTAAACCAGTTATATGATTATTATATGACTGAGTTAATTAAAGCCAATCGTTCTAAAGATCCTGAAAGCATCAAAAACATCCGAGTGCCATTAGAAGAGTTACGCGATACGTGGATTGAAATCTAAAAAAAGAATTGTCGTTTTTTAGACACATTTAAGTTAGCTTTTTCAATTCCCTTTAAAACGTTGAATATACGGCGTTATCTTTGCTTTTTATAAAAGCGAAGATTTTTTTATTATTTTGATTAGTAAGCGCTTGATGGTAGTTAAAGGCTAAACAACAGTTTATTTGTTAAACTGTTGTTTAGCCTTTTTTTATTTTAGAAATAAAGCAAGAAAATAACTGAAAAATAAACAAACAAAAGTTATTGCTCAATGATTCTAATTCCGTTATACTAAATTCCGTGGAGGGGATACTGATCTTTACACAAAAAACCATACGTTATTTTAATATATATACATAACATATGTATTTTTTATTTTGGTAAAAGAATTGCTTTTCACGAGAATGGTTTATAGAACAAAAACTATTTTGCAATGGAGGACATAAAATGAGCAATTCTGCGTACAATCTTATCAAGAACGCGCTTGATGCAACTGAATTGAGACAACAAATGATTTCGAGCAATATTGCGAATGTCAATACACCTGACTATAAGGTCAATAAAGTTGATTTTGAAAACAGATTAGAAAAAGCCTATGATGGAATTGGAATGAAAAAAACGAACGTTCGACATATTGGGATTGGCAGTCCAGATGAAGTTCTGCCGATTGTGACAAAGAGGACAAACTCAATCGTGAAAGAAAATGGAAACAATGTGGACATTGATATGGAAATGACAGATGAAGCCGCAACGACAATCCAATACAATGCACTTGTTGCCCAACTAAATGCCAAATATTCGATGCTTTACAGTGCAATCACAAAATGATGAAACAATCTGGAGGACAAAACAATGTCTATATTTAATTCCTTACACATTAACGCGAGCGGCTTAGGGTTAGAACGGTTAAAACTAGATACGATTTCAACCAATATTGCCAACATCAATACCACCCGCACGGAAGATGGTGGAGCTTACATAAAAAAAGAAGTCGTTTTCGAAGAAAGTCTCAAGCAAGTGAACTCTTCTTTGACAGGCAATGTAGAGAAGAAAAGTTTTGGAGTCAAAGCAACTCAGATAGCAGAAAACGATGAAGGAATTGTGATAGAATACAATCCTACTCATCCAGATGCAGATGAAAATGGTTATCTGCAACTATCAAATGTCAATATGGCAGATGAAATGATCGACATGATTACAGCGCAACGTACCTATGATGCTAATGTCACAGCTATGAACGCCAGTAAAGAAATGTTGAAAAAAGCATTAGAAATTAGAATCAGTTAATAAGAAAAAATAAGCATAAAGGAGAATTTAAGTGAACATAGAAAAATTATCTGCTAGTTTATTAACTGGCGTCACTCAACCCGCTACACCAGGCATAAAGACACAAGAAACAACCGCATCAGGATCATTTGCAGGAATGATCGAGCAAGCAATGGGTAATTTGAATGACAAACAATTAGCAGCGGACCAAGCTGTTCAGAGTCTTGCAGCAGGAGATGCCGATAATTTACATACAGTTATGATTCGAACATCAGAAGCTCAATTAACGCTAGATTTAGCCTTACAAATTAGAAATAAAGGTCTAGAAGCCTATAACGAAGTGAAGAATATGCAATTTTAATGAGTGATTAAGGGAGCTATAGCACTAATGGGAAACTTTCAAAATACAATGAATGGAATCAAAGCAGGTTGGGCAGGGTTGGGTAGGCAAAAGCGCAATAGTTTAGTCCTTTTGTTGATCCTGATTACAGCATCCGTAATAGGATTAACCTACTACACACAAAAAGTAGAATACGCGACCTTGTTTTCCAATTTAGAAGAAACAGATGCAGGAATAATTGTAAATGATTTGAAAACGAAAAAAGTGAAATACAAGTTAGAAGATAATGGAACGACTATTTTGGTTGATAAAAGCCAAGTAGACACGTACCGAATTGATTTAGCGGTTAACGATATGTTGCCACAAAACTCAACGGGCTTTGAAATTTTCGATACGACGAGTATGATGGCAACGGATGAAGATCGAAAAATTATGTACCAACGGGCGGTAACAGGTGAACTGGAACGGTCTATTTCAGCACTGGACGCAATTGAAACCGCTAAAGTCTTATTGTCGATGCCAAAAGAAAGCGTGTTTACGAGTCAAGAAGACCAAGCAAAAGCATCTGCGAGCGTTGTCTTAACGACAAGTAACGGTCAAATTCCAGATAATTCGGCTGTCCAAGGAATTGCCTCATTGATTGCTGGAGCAGTTGAAAATTTGCCGAAAGAAAACATCAAGATAGTTGATACAAAAGGCAACTTGTTAAGTGCAGCCTTAGAAGACGATAGCAGCTTAAATGCAACAGATATGGTGAGCAAATACCAAGCAATTAAAAATAGATACGAACAAGAACTAGAAGAAAAGTTAACAGAAACATTGGGTCCGATTTTTGGAGCAGAAAATGTCAATGTCGCTGTGAGTGCAGATTTGAACTTTGATTCAATTCAAAAAGAAAGGGTGACTTATTCAGATGAACCGGTCTTAAGAAGTGAAACGGTTTCTGCCAGTGGTGGAACCATTGATGTGGCTGGGGGAACAGGAATTGATAATGTCATCAATGAAATCGTTGAAGGCGATGGCGATGTAAGTTCTTCTTACGACCGAACAGCTAATTATGAGTTGGATACAGAAACCACTAGCACAGCTAAAGCACCAGGGTCACTCAATCAATTGTCGACTTCTATTATTTTGAATCAAACATTAAGTCAAGCAGAAGAAGAACAAGTGCAAGAAATAGTTAAAACAACAATTGGATTTGTCGAAGAACGAAATGATCAACTAACCGTTCAAGGGATGGAATTTGCAAAGCCAACAGAAGACATCGTGCCGACAACTCCTAAAGAGATTATTGGCAATACGATTAAAGAGACTTTGCTAAAAGATTGGCCTTATTTAGCGGGCGGTTTGGGAATACTCTTATTGCTAATCGTCCTATTAACGGTTTTGATGAAAAAATCAAAAAATAGAAACGATGATGAGTTTGATTTCGAAGAAGTCACGAATGATAAAGCAGATGGCACGTTGAATAACGAATTAGAAACAATCAGAATGCAGAAATTGAAAGAGAAACAAGACAAACTAGCAAAAAGAGAACGAATGGAAAAAAGTGATCGAGAAGCCGCAGAATTAACGGAAGAGTTGAATCAAGCCATGTCTGTTAAGGAAAAAGCAGCTAGGGAATACGCGAAAGAGAATCCAGAAGCTTCTGCAGATTTGATAAAAATTTGGATGAAAGATGAGTAGGTGGGTATTGTGCAAGAAATAGATGGCATAAAAAAATCTGCAATATTGTTGATTTCCTTAGGGTCTGAAACAGCAGCGAAAATCATGAAAACATTACCAGATAGTTACATTCAAAAAGTTAGTTACGAAATCGCTAATATCGATTATGTAAAGCCAGAAGAACGAGATGCGATTGTCAATGAATTTATCGAATTATCACAAGCCAGAGAATATATGATTGATGGCGGAATTGATTACGCTAAAAACTTATTGAATATGGCTATCGGCCCTCAAAGAGCAAAAGAAGTAATCGACATGTTAAATCAGATTCAATTACGTGAAAGACCGTTCAATATTGCTAGAAAAGCGGATCCACAGCAGTTAACGAACTTGTTGTTAAATGAACAGCCACAAACAGTTGCCTTGATTTTGTGTTACATGCAGCCCGATAAAGCGGCGTTGATTCTATCTCAATTCCCATTGCATCTGCAATCAGAGATTGCTGAAAGAATTGGGACCATCACGAGTACGTCACCGGCCATTATTGAAAAGATTGAAAAAGTCATTGAAAATAAATTTTCAAATTATATTGAAAATGACATGGAAGCTGTTGGCGGAGTGAAAACATTGGTTGAAATTCTTAACTCGGTTGGTCGAAGTACAGAGAAAAATATTATTGGTGTCTTAGAAGAAAAACAACCTGAATTGGCCGAAGAAATTAAAGCCAGCCTATTCACCTTTGAAGATATCACAACCCTTGAAAAAGGCGATGTTCAAAAAGTTCTTAGAGAAATCGATAATGATGACTTGGCATTGGCGCTTAAAGGTGGATCTGATGAAATCAAAGAATTTATTTTTGCTAATCTATCAGAACGGGCAAGCGAAACACTCAAAGAAGATCTGCAGTTCATGGGACCTTCTCGTCTATCGGCTGTAGAAGAAGCTCAACAACGAGTGGTTTCTGTTATCCGTATGTTGGATGAGAAAGGCGAAGTTTATTTGAGAAGAGGAGAACAAGATGCCATCATCTCATAATATTATTAAACGAGGGCATTCTTTTTCAGAAGAACAAACCTCATTGATTCAAACAAAATTAGCGGTTCAAAAAGTAACAATTGTTCCAAAAGAAACGCTTAGTGAAGTTCAAACGGGTGTTAACTATGAAGAATTAGCAACTGTTAAAGCAGAGGTATCGGCTGTAAAAGCTCAAAAAGAAAAGTTGATTAAAATAGCTGAAGCAGAAGCAGAAGCTTTAAAATCGGCCGCTATTGAAAAAGGATTCGTTGAAGGACAAACAACGGGCTATGAAGCAGGTTATTCAAGCGGTTACCTTGCGGGGATGCAAAAAGCAGAAGAAGAAAGCATTAAAATGAAAGAAAACGTCCAACAGATGCTGGTGGAAGCAGAAGCCTTTGTTGAAAAGTATTACAAAGAACAAAAAGAAGCTCTATTAGATCTGGCAGGACATATGGCAGAAACCATTGTCCATACAACAATCGATACTTCTTCAGAGCAAATAATGGACTTAGTCAAACCCGTTATCCATCGATTGAGACGT